>NZ_JBJURH010000034.1:0-61218 GCF_046098215.1 Streptomyces sp. Da 82-17 | reverse complement strand
CGACCCGGCCCCCGCCACCCGAAACGCCCCACCCCCGCCACCCGAAACGCCCCACCCCTGCCCGACGAACGCCCCGCCGCCGACCGACGAGCACCCGCTCCACCTCCGACGAACGCCCCCCATCACCGCACAACTCTGGCCCCGGAGCCCAGAACTGACGTACCGTCATCTGCGCCGCCGGGGGCCGCACCCCTCCGTGCGACGCCCATCGCTGTGCGTCCAGGGAGGCGAGCCATGGCCGACGACCGTCCCGTACCGCTCGACGAATACCCGGTCCACCAGGTCCCGCTGTCGATGAAGCACGTCGCCACCAGCGACCGGAACGCCTACGACCGCTGCATCTTCCACGTCTTCGACCACGAGGGCCGGGCCCTCCTCATCCTCGGCCTCGGCGTCTACCCCAACACCGGGGTGATCGACGCCTACGCCACCCTCCGCATCGGCGACACCCTGCACGCCGTACGCGCCTCGGACGCCCTCGGCCACGACCGCATGCAGCAGCTCGCCGTGGGCCCGCTCAGCCTCACCGTCGACCGCCCCCTCCAGCGCATCCGCCTGCGCTGCGAGGCCGACGGGCCCGACTCCCTCGCGTACGACATCGAGTGGAACGCCGACTACCCGGCCGTCTGGGAGCCGCACCACACCCAGCGGCGCGGCGACCGGCTCACCCTGGAAGGGCGCCGCTTCGTGCAGGCCGGGCGGCCGCACGGCACCATCCGCGTCGGCGGCGAGGAGATCGCCGTGGCCCCGGGGGAGTGGACCGCGACCCGCGACCGGAGCTGGGGCGTCCGCCCGATCCCCGGCGAGGACGGCGGACGCGCCGCAGAGGAACACCGGCCGGAAGGCTTCCACTGGCTCTGGGTGCCCGTGGCCTTCGACGACCGGTTCCTGATGGTGATCGTCCAGGAGGACGCCGACGGCCACCGCACCCTCAACGAAGCGCTCCTCGTACGGAACGGCCACCGCGACGTCCAACTCGGCTGGCCGCACACCGACATCACGTACCGGCCCGGCACCCGCCACCCCGAGCGGGCCGTGATCCACCTGACCGACCCCGCCCGCAAACCCCTCGAACTCGGCGTCGAGGTCCTGGCCTCCTCCCCGCTCGCCGTCGGCGCGGGCTACCCGCCGGCCGACGACTGGCAGCACGGCACCTGGCGCGGCCGGGGCTGGACCGACCGCCGCAGCTACGACCTGTCCGACCCGGCCGCCCACCCACTCGCCGCGTACGGAGTCACCGACCACGCCGCCCGCTTCACCCTCGACGGCCGGATCGGCCACGGCATCTTCGAGCACGGCAGCTTCGGCCGCCACGACCCGAGCGGCTTCACCGGCTACGACTCGGTCGCCCCCTGAGCGTCGTACGACCCGCCAACCGCCCGTACGCCGAAGGGAGTTCGACCATGGCCACGGCACCCCGGCCCCGCACCACCACCCGCGACCCGGAGGAGCTCGCCCGCCGCCTCGCCGCCTGGCTCGACACCCGCCTGCCCGGCGCCCGCGCCACCGCGGTGACCGTGCCCGAGTCCAACGGCATGTCCAGCGAGACCCTCCTCTTCGACCTCGACCACCCCCGCCCGCCCCTGCGCGCCTGCGCGTTGCGCCTCGCCGCCGACCCGGACGCGTACACGATCTTCCCGGTCTACGACATGAGGCGGCAGTACGACACCATGCGCCTGGTCGGCGAGCACACCGGGATTCCGGTGCCGCGCGTGCTGTGGCTGGAGGAGGACCCCGGCCCGCTCGGCGCGCCCTTCTTCGTCATGGAACGCGTGGACGGCCGCGTTCCGCCCGACGTCATGCCCTACACGTACGAGGGCAACTGGCTGCACGCCGCGAGCGACGCCGAACGCGCGGGCCTGGAGGACGCGACACTGCGGATCATCGCGCGGCTGCACGACCGGTTCCCCGTCGAGCAGGCCCGCTTCCTGGAGCTGCCGGGCGACGGCAGCGCACTGCACCGGCACGTCGAGGCCCAACGGGCGTACTACGCCTGGGTGGTGGACGGCCGACCGCGCTCACCGCTCATCGAGCGCGCCTTCGACCGGCTCGCCGAACTCTGGCCCGACGACGCGGGCGCACCCGTCCTCAACTGGGGCGACGCCCGCATCGGCAACATCGTCTACGACGGCTTCACCCCGGCCGCCGTGCTCGACTGGGAGATGGCGGCGCTCGCCCCGCGCGAGGTCGACCTCGGCTGGACCGTCTACCTGCACCGCTTCTTCCAGGACCTGACCGTCTCCTTCGGCCAGCCGGGACTGCCGGACTTCCTCCGCCGCGACCGCATCGAGGCCCGCTACGCCGAGCTCACCGGGCACACCCCGCGCGCGATGGACTTCTACACCCTGTACGCGGCCCTGCGGCACGCCGTCGTCATGCTGCGCGTGGCGTACCGCCAGGTCCACTTCGGCGAGGCCGCCGTGCCCGACGACCCGGACCGGCTGATCCTGCACCACGACAGCCTCGCGGCCATGGTGCAGGGCAGCTACTGGAGTTGAGCGGGCGTCAATCCGCGGCGGATGCGCCGCTGTTGTCGTGAGCGGCGGCGCTCAGGCCGCGCGGTGCAGCTGCGCCGGCTTGATGGGCCGCGATCCGGGGCCGCCCACATGGGAGAACGGTTGCGTACGCCAGTCCAGCCCCTGAGGGAGCGTCAACAGCAGGGCGGTGTCCTGCTCCTGGGCCTCGACGTTCTCGTCGGCCGGGCGGGCGTCCGCCGCCGAACGGCCCGTGCCGGAGCAGACCTGAAGCCCGAACGGGTTCCAGGGAGTGGGGCACTTGGCGTGCTCGGGCAGGACGTCCTCGTCCGCCAGGAGCGCGATGGGCTGAGCGCAGTCCGGGCAGATCAACCGGTACATCTCGAAGGTGTCGTACGTGTCGAACAACTCGTCGGCGTCGTCGGCGCCGGGTTCGACGCCCTCCGATACGGGCTCGACGACCGGCTGCTGCCGGTTCCGGGCAGTGCGGCCAGGGCGCTTCACACTCTGCATGGGACTCTCCCCCTCGGGTGGGCCGCCGGGCGCTGTGGCCTCGGCCACAGCAAGCATTGCCCGTCTCGTCGTGCGGGTAATCGCGTCCACGTTGCGGACTCGTCCCATAAACCTGTGGCGTTCGTCACATGAGTCGTCGGGCCGTAACCGTCCGGGCTGTGGAAACGCGTGTCCGCTCAGTGGTTCGTCCGCGGGGCAACGCGGTGAACCGCCGTACGACAGGCCCCCATTTCGCTGTCTACCGGTCAGACGCCGCCGGGCGGTGGGCAGTTGCGCGCCCCGGCGCCGGTTTCCGCGCGCCTCCGCGCCCCCTCGCCGCGCCCGTGGCCATCCGCCCAGCGGACGCCGGGTGTCCCCGGGGATCACGGCCCTGTAGGTTCAGGGCATGGAGGAGCTCGACCGTCAGATCGTGCAGCTGCTCGTCAAGGACGGGCGGATGAGCTACACCGACCTCGGCAAGGCCACCGGCCTGTCCACGTCGGCGGTGCACCAGCGCGTGCGCCGGCTCGAACAGCGCGGCGTCATCCGCGGGTACGCGGCCGTCGTCGACCCGGAGGAGGTCGGCCTGCCGCTGACCGCGTTCATCTCGGTCAAGCCCTTCGACCCGAGCGCACCCGACGACATCGCGGAACGTCTCGCCGGCGTCCCGGAGATCGAGGCCTGCCACAGCGTCGCGGGCGACGAGAACTACATCCTGAAGGTCCGCGTCGCCACGCCCCTGGAGCTGGAGGACCTCCTCAGCCGGGTCCGCTCCCTGGCCGGCGTCTCCACCCGCACCACGGTCGTCCTCTCCACGCCGTACGAGGCCCGCCCCCCGCGGATCTGAGGACCGGCAGGGGCGGGACCCGCACCCCGTGCGCGGAGCACCCCCGCGCACGCGCGAGACTGGTCCCATGAGTGAGCGCACCACCCCCTCCACGGCCGCCGACGACGACGGCCACCGCACCGTCCTGCTGCGGGGCGGAGACATCCACAGCCCCGCCGACCCCTTCGCCACCGCGATGGTCGTCGAGCGCGGGCACATCGCCTGGGTCGGATCCGAAGGGGCCGCCGACGCCTTCGCGAGCGGCGTACAGGAGGTCGTCGACCTCGAAGGCGCCCTGGTCACCCCGGCGTTCACCGACGCCCACGTGCACACCACCGCCACCGGCCTCGCGCTGACCGGCCTCGACCTCTCCACCGCCCGCGGCCTCGACGAGGCGCTCTCCCTCGTACGCGCCCACGCCGCTGCCCACCCCGACGACCCGGTGCTGCTCGGCCACGGCTGGGACGCCGCCCGCTGGGCCGAGCGCCGCCCGCCGTCCCGCGCCGAGCTCGACGAGGCCGCCGGCGGACGCCCCCTCTACCTCTCCCGGATCGACGTCCACTCCGCTGTCGTCACCACCGCGCTCCTCGACCTCGTCCCCGGCGTCACCGGCCTGCCCGGCTACGAACCGGACGCCCCGCTCACCAAGGACGCCCACCACGCCGTACGCGCCGCCGCCCAGGCCGCCATCGGCGAGGAGCAGCGCACCGCCGCCCAGCGCGCCGCCCTCCGGCACGCCGCGTCCCTCGGCATCGGCAGCCTGCACGAGTGCGCGGGCCCCACCATCTCCTCCGAGTCCGACTTCATCGGCCTGCTCGGCCTCGCCGCGAGCGAGCCCGGCCCGCGGGTCTTCGGCTACTGGGCCGAGCAGGTCGCCTCGCCCGCCGACGCCGACCGCATCCGGGCCCTCGGCGCGATCGGCGCGGCCGGCGACCTGTTCGTCGACGGCGCCCTCGGCTCGCACACCGCCTGCCTGCACGAGCCGTACGCCGACGCCCCGCACACCGGCGCCGCCTACCTGGACGCGGCCGCCGTCGCCGCCCACGTCGTCGCCTGCACCGAGTCGGGCATCCAGGCCGGGTTCCACGCCATCGGCGACGCCGCCCTCACCGCCGTCGTCGACGGCATGCGCGCCGCGGCCGACAAGCTCGGCGTCGAACGCGTCCGGGCCGCCCGGCACCGCGTCGAGCACGCCGAGATGCTCACCCCCGAAACCGTCGCCGGCTTCGCCGAGTTCGGCCTCACCGCCTCCGTGCAGCCCGCCTTCGACGCGCTCTGGGGCGGCGAGGACGGCATGTACGCCGACCGCCTCGGCGCCGACCGCGCCCGCACCCTCAACCCCTATGCGGCACTGCTGCGTTCGGGCGTCCCCCTCGCCTTCGGCTCCGACGCCCCCGTCACCCCGCTCGACCCGTGGGGCACCGTCCGCGCCGCCGCCTTCCACCGCACCCTGGACCACCGCGTCTCCGTACGCGCCGCCTTCACCGCCCACACGCGCGGCGGTTGGCGTGCCATGGGCCGCGACGACGCGGGCGTGCTCGTGCCCGGAGCCCCCGCCGACTACGCCGTCTGGCGCGCCGACGAACTGGTCGTCCAGGCCCCCGACGACCGCGTCGCCCGCTGGTCCACCGACCCCCGCTCCGGCACCCCCGGCCTGCCCGACCTGAGCCCCGGCGCCGAACTCCCGCTCTGCCTGCGGACGGTGGTCGGCGGCCGCACCGTGTTCGTACGGCCGGGCGGGTGATGTACGGGGGAGCGGCAGCGCCGGACGGGGCCCGCCGGACGGTGGTGCGACCTGCGTATCCTCCGTACTGAGCAGGGGACTTGGCCGAACGCGGCTGGTCAGACGGCTATTGACAGACGGCGGACCGGGGCGGGTAGGTTCGGCCGGGTCCACCACAGGACGTTCGACCGGGAACCTCCACGCAGCCGTCGACGCCGCTGGGCCATGGGGTGGTGTGCCGCACCGGAACACCACCACTGGGAGCCAGGTCCAGCGCCAGCGCCTCGGGGGCGCGGGCAGGCACCCCCCGGTCGGCAGGTGTGACCCGGGTGGGGCCCGGACGCTCAGTAGACAACGGCTTTCGGTCGACCCGCAGCCAGCGGGTCCCTGGTCGGCCCGAAGGGCGCCGGGCCCCGATCCGCAGCCCCGCGACGCCTCCCCGCCGACACCAGCCCCCTGCACCTACGGCTCGGTAGCCCCAGACCACTATGGTGGAGCATCTGCGTACGGACTTAAGGGGCAGCAGTGAAGGACGGCGGTCAGCGGCAGTACGGCCCGCTCGGCACAGCGTTGGTGATCATTCCGACGTTCAACGAGGCCGAGAACATCAAGCCGATCGTGAGCCGGGTGCGTGCCGCCGTGCCCGAGGCCCACGTGCTCGTCGCCGACGACAACAGCCCCGACGGCACCGGCAAGCTCGCCGACGAACTGGCCGTCGAGGACGAGCAGGTCCACGTACTGCACCGCAAGGGCAAGGAAGGCCTCGGCGCCGCCTACCTCGCCGGGTTCCGCTGGGGCATCGAGCACGGCTACGGCGTCCTCGTCGAGATGGACGCCGACGGGTCGCACAAGCCCGAGGAACTGCCCCGCCTGCTCACCGCGCTCAAGGGCGCCGACCTCGTGCTCGGCTCGCGCTGGGTGCCGGGCGGACGGATCGTCAACTGGCCCAAGTCCCGCGAGGTCCTCTCCCGCGGCGGCAGCCTCTACTCCCGCCTGCTCCTGGACGTGCCGCTGCGCGACGTCACCGGCGGGTACCGCGCCTTCCGCAAGGAGACTCTCGAAGGCCTCGGCCTCGACGAGGTCTCCTCACAGGGCTACTGCTTCCAGATCGACCTCGCCCGCCGCGCCCTGAAGGCCGGCTACCACGTCATCGAGGTCCCGATCACCTTCGTGGAGCGCGAGTACGGCGACTCCAAGATGAGCCGCGACATCGCCCTCGAAGCGCTGTGGCGGGTCGCCGCCTGGGGCGTGGAGGAGCGCGCGGGCCGGATCGGCCGGCTCCTCGGCCGCAAGCGCTGACCGCAACTCACCGCCGCGGCAGGCCCGGCGGGCTCTCGTCTCGTATCTGGGGCGCCGATCTTCGGCGCCCCCGCTTATGTGCCTCGCACGCCGCATTCGGCACACTGGGTGTATGACCACCGGCACTCCGTCTCCGCCCCTCCGTCCGGCCCCGCGCTCCAAGCTGCGCAGGTACGTGCCTCTCGGTATCGCCGCGTGGATGGTGCTCGAGATCTGGCTGCTCACCCAGGTGTCCTCCGCCTGGGGCGGGCTCACCGTGTTCCTGCTGCTCGTGGCCGGGCTCGTGCTCGGCGGCGTCGTGATCAAGCGCGCCGGGCGCCGGGCCTTCAAGGGCTGGACCGAACAGCTCCAGCAGGTCCAGCGCGGGGAGACGCCGGAGCGCAACCCCCGCGCGGGCGGCAACGCCCTGACGATGGTCGCCGGCCTGCTCCTGATGCTGCCCGGCCTGGTGTCGGACGTGGCGGGCCTGCTGCTCCTGCTGCCGCCGGTGCGCGCGCTGCTGACCAAGCGGGTCGAGCGGAGCATGGAGCGCCGGATGAGCAAGGCCGGCCCCGGCACGTTCGAGAACGCCTTCCAACAGGCCCGTATCCACCGCCCCGACGGCAAGGTCGTGCAGGGCGAGGTCATCCGCGAGGACGTGATCCGCGAGGACAGGGCCCCCGAGGAGCCGCGCGACCAGGGCCCGCGCCCGCCCCTCACCGGCTGAGCCCTCACGCGGCGGACGGCCCGGAGCGCGCGGACCCGCCCGCGCCCGCCGGGCCGTTGCCGTCCCATCTGTCGTCCCCATCTGCCGTCCATCTGCCGTCCGTCCAGCCGCACCGGGATCCGGGTACGGCGAAGACCCGGCTCCGGGTACGGCAAAGAGCCGTGGCACGCGGGCACATGTGCTGTGCTCGCGAGCCACGGCTCCTTGCTTCAGTCGCCTTGGGTACGCGGAGTTACGCGGACTTGCGGCTGTCGCGCGGATGCACCGCGATGTTCATGGCGCCGGAACGCAGGACGGCCAGGCGCTCGGCCAGGACCTCCTCCAGCTCCTCGCGGGTGCGCCGCTCCATGAGCATGTCCCAGTGCGTGCGCGCGGGCTTGCCCTTCTTCTCCTCGGGCCCCTCGCCGTCGACCAGAAGTGCCTGGGCCCCGCAGACCTTGCACTCCCACTCCGGCGGGATCTCGGCCTCCACCGAGAAGGGCATCTCAAAGCGGTGCCCCTTCTCGCATGCGTACTCCACGGCCTGGCGCGGTGCCAGGTCGATGCCGCGGTCGGTCTCGTAGCTGGTCACCACGAGGCGCGTGCCGCGAAGAGCTCGCTCACTCATGAATCGTGCCTCCCGGGCTTGTCGCCCACAGGACAGGTGTCGCTGTCGTCGTCATCCGGTCAACGTCCGGTCGGCGGTAAAGATTCCCGTTCCGGGTCATGCGTCGCCGTCGTAGCCGCCCCTTGTTCTACCCACCGGCGCCCGCTTTGTCACATCTGCAAGGAGATGTCACCCAGCGTTGTTCGTTCTTTACCGCGCAGGAACGGTCCGTCCGGCAGGCCAAAGGCGTACACTACCGGCCTTTGCCCTCCGGCACTAAATCCGGTCCGGCACGGGGTTGCCCGCGGCGGCCACCGCGCGCCGCACCGGGACCCGCGCGAGCAGCGCGAAGCCGAGCGCGAAGAACGCCACCAGGGAGACGATCGCGTCCCGGTAGCTGCCCGTCAGCTGGTAGGTCAGACCGAACACCAGCGGCCCCAGCCAGCTCATCCCGCGGTCGCTCATCTCGTACGCGGAGAAGTACTCGGCCTCCTTGCCGGGCGGGACCAGGTGGGAGAAGAGCGAGCGGGAGAGGGCCTGGGTGCCGCCGAGGACCAGGCCGATGCCGGCGGCGAGGACGAAGAACCAGACGGGCGCCCCGGCCGGCAGGAAGTACCCGGCGCCGATCGTCACCGTCCAGGCCACGAGTGAGCCGAGGATCGTGCGCTTGGCGCCGTAGCTGCGGGCGAGGCGGCCCATGCCGAGGGCGCCGGCGACGGCGAGCAGCTGGACCAGGAGGACCGCCACGATCAGCGTCGTCTGGTCCAGGCCCAGTTCCTTGGAGCCGTAGATCGAGGCCTGCGAGATGACCGTCTGGACGCCGTCGTTGTAGACCAGGTAGGCGAGGAGGAAGGCGAGGGTGAGCGGGTGGCGGCGCATGTCGCGCAGCGTTGACACGAGCTGCCGCCAGCCGCCGATCGCGGGGGCGGCGCCGTCGGCCGGTGCGGTCCGCCGGTCCCGCAGGCGGCGCAGCGGTACGAGCGTGAACGCGCCCCACCACAGGCCCGCCGAGGCGAGGCAGATCCGGACGGCGGTGGCCTCGTCCAGGCCGAACGAGTCGTGCGCGCTGTACAGGACGAGGTTGAGGATCAGGACGAGCGCACCCGACGCGTAGCCGAAGGCCCAGCCGCGGGAGGAGACCGCGTCGCGCTCGTCGGGCTCGGCGATCTGCGGGAGGTAGGCGTTGTAGAGCGCCATGGACACGGCGAGCGAGGCGTTCGCGACGACCAGGAGCAGGCCGCCGAGCAGATAGCGGTCGCCGTCCAGGAAGAAGAGTCCGGCCGTCGCCCCGGCGCCGAGGTACGCCGAGACCGCGAGGAGCGGCTTCTTGCGGCCGCTGCGGTCGGCCGCCGCACCGGCCAGCGGCATCACGAGGACGGCCACGACGATCGACAGGGACACCGAGTACGCGAAGAACGAGCCCGCCCTGACCGGGATGCCCAGCGGGTGCACGAATCCGTCCGGGTCCGCCGCCGACTCGGCGACCGAGGTCAGATAGGGGCCGAGGAACACGGTCAGGACGCTCGTCGAGTAGACCGAGACGGCCCAGTCGTAGAAGTACCAGCCGCGCTGTTCGCGCCGCCGTTCCGCGTTCTCGCCGCTGTCCTTCGGCCGCACGGTGTCCGCGCCCACCTCAGCCCCCTCGCCGTCCCCGTAGACCGTCGAGCGCGGCGGGTCCCCCGGCTACCGCTCCCAGGCGCCGCGCTCCTTCAGGACCTCGACCAGCGTCCCGAGATGATCGGTCATGATGCCATCGACGCCGAGGTCCAGGAGTGCCGCCATCCGTTCCCGGTCGTTGACGGTCCACACGTGCACCTGGAGTCCCAGCGCGTGCGCGGTCCGTACGAAGCGGTGGTCCACCACCCGTACCCCGGACTGCGTCTCGGGCACCTGGGCGGCGACGGCGGAGCGGCGGAGCGCGGCCGGGACGCCGTACGAGCGCAGGCGCAGGGCCGCGACGCCGCGGGTGCCGAGGGACGTGGCGAGGCGCGGTCCGGCCAGGTGCTGTGCGCGGGCCACGCGGGCCTCGGAGAACGAGCCGACGCAGACCCGGTCCCAGGCGCCGGTGCGGCGGATGAGGTCGACCAGCGGCAGGAGCGCGGGCTCCGCCTTGATGTCGACGTTCCAGCGGGCCTCGGGGAACTCTTCGAGGAGGTCCTCGAAGAGGGGCACCGGTTCCTTGCCCGCCACGCGCGCGTGCCGCACGTCCGCCCACCTGTAGGTGCTGATTTTGCCGCCGCTGTCGGTGACCCGGTCCAGGGTCGCGTCGTGGAAGGCGACGAGTTTCCCGTCGGCGGTCGCGTGGACGTCGGTCTCCAGGTAGCGGTAGCCGGAGTCGACGGCGCGGCGGAAGGCGGCCGCGGTGTTCTCCAGGCCGTCCGCCGTGCCGCCGCGGTGGGCGAAGGCGATCGGGGCCGGGGCGTCGAGGTAGGGGTGCCGGGGGCGCTGGACGGTGCTCACCGTCGCAGTATCGCCCGCTTCGGTTGCGCCCCGGCGACCACGGTGCTGCCGGAGCCCGCCGCCGGGATGGCGAAGACGCGCAGGAACAGCTGGGCGAGCGGGCCGATGGCCAGCGCGTACGCCACCGTGCCGATGCCGACCGTGCCGCCGAGCAGGAAGCCGACGGCCACCACGGCGACCTCGACGGCCGTGCGCATCAGCCGGATCGAGCGGCCCGTGATCTGGTGCAGCCCGGTCATAAGACCGTCGCGCGGGCCCGGGCCGAAGCGCGCCGAGATGTAGAGCCCGGTGGCCGCGCCGTTCAGGACGATGCCGCCGACGAGGAGCGGCACGCGGACGGCCAGGCCGTGGGCGTCGGGGACCAGGGCGAGGGTGCCGTCCATGGCGAGGCCGATGATGAACACGTTGGAGACCGTGCCGAGGCCGGGCCGCTGCCTGAGCGGGATCCACATCAGGAGCACGGCCGCGCCGACGACGATCGAGACGACGCCGATGGTGAGACCGGTCCGCTCGGCCAGACCCTGGTGCAGGACGTTCCAGGGTTCGAGGCCGAGCCCGGCGCGTACGAGCAGTGCGGAGCTCGCGCCGTACAGCGCGAGCCCGACGTACAACTGCACGAGGCGGCGCGGCAGTTGGCGGCCGCGTGCGCTCGGGGACTCGGACAAGGTGTGCTCCCTGGAAGGTCTGGAAGGGGACGGGTGTGGTGCCAGTTGCCTGACCCATGACACTCTGTGGCCTGTCAGGCAGAGCCAACCATGGCCAATTCGAGGAAGGTGGACTGGTCTCGATGGCGCAGTGGACTTCGGCGGTCGGTTCGGCACAGCTGGCCCGGATGATCGCCTCGCAGCAGGACCGCCCGGCCGGCACGGGACGCCGCCCGGCCGCCTACCGCGCGCTCGCCGACGGCATCCGGCTGCTCGTCCTGGAGGGCCGTGTGCCCGTCGCCGCCCGGCTGCCCGCCGAGCGCGAGCTGGCCGTCGCCCTGAACGTCAGCCGCACCACCGTCGCCGCCGCCTACGAGGCGCTGCGCAGCGAGGGCTTCCTGGAGTCCCGCCGCGGCGCCGGCAGCTGGACCGCCGTACCCGCCGGGAACCCGCTGCCCGCGCGCGGCCTGGAACCGCTGCCGCCGGAGTCGCTGGGCTCGATGATCGACCTGGGCTGCGCCGCGCTTCCCGCCCCCGAGCCGTGGCTCACCCGCGCGGTGCAGGGCGCCCTGGAGGAGCTGCCGCCGTACGCGCACACCCACGGCGACTACCCGGCGGGGCTGCCCGCGCTGCGGCAGACGATCGCCGACCGGTACAGCGCCCGCGGCATCCCGACCATGCCCGAGCAGATCATGGTCACCACCGGCGCGATGGGCGCGATCGACGCCATCTGCCATCTCTTCGCCGGCCGCGGCGAGCGCATCGCCGTCGAGTCGCCCTCGTACGCGAACATCCTGCAGCTGATGCGGGAGGCGGGGGCGCGGCTCGTGCCCGTGGCCATGGCCCAGGGGCTGAGCGGCTGGGACATGGACCGCTGGCGGCAGGTGCTGCGGGACTCGGCGCCCCGGCTCGCGTACGTGGTCGCCGACTTCCACAACCCGACCGGCGCCCTGCCCGACGACACCCAGCGGCGCGCGCTCGTCGAGGCGGCCCGCTCGGCCGGGACGGTGCTCGTCGCCGACGAGACGATGTCCGAGCTGTGGCTCGACGACGACCTCGAACTCCCGCGCCCCGTCTGCGCCTTCGACCCGGGCGGCGCCACCGTCATCACGGTCGGCTCGGCCAGCAAGGCGTTCTGGGCGGGCATGCGGATCGGCTGGGTCCGGGCCGCCCCCGAGGTCATCCGCAGCCTGGTCTCGGCCCGCGCGTACGCCGACCTCGGCACCCCCGTCCTGGAGCAGCTCGCCGTCAACTGGCTGCTGAACACCGGCGGTTGGGAGGAGGCCGTCGGCCTGCGGCGCGGACAGGCCCGGGAGAACCGCGACGCCCTGATCGCCGCCGTCCGGCGCGAGCTGCCCGACTGGGAGTTCGAGGTGCCGAGCGGCGGGCTCACGCTGTGGGTGCGGGCGGGCGGCCTGTCCGGCTCGCGCCTGGCCGAACTCGGCGAACGCGTCGGCGTCCGCGTCCCGTCCGGCCCGCGCTTCGGCGTCGACGGCGCCTTCGAGGGGTACGTACGGCTCCCGTTCACGGTCGGCGGAGCCGTGGCCGACGAGGCGGCGACCCGCCTGGCAGCCGCAGCCCGCCTGGTCGCCTCGGGCGCGGGCACGGGGGCGGAGGCGCCGCGGACGTTCGTGGCGTGAAGTGCGGGGTGGGCGGCGGGTGTTCAGCCGGCCCGGCCCTCGCTCCCGATCCCGCCGCGCCCTCCGCGAGCGGCCGCCCGCGCTGCCTGCCGGTGTCGTCGGTCGGTGGGCGGGCGGAGGGCCTGGCAGACGGTCGCGGCCTGAACTGCGGGCGGGCGGGCCCGGCTGTGGCGGGGTAGCTGGGGTTGCCGTGTGCCCGGGAGGTCGACGTCGTCGTGGGGGCGAGGGGCCGACGGGGGCCGGAGGCGGTGGGCGCGGGGCCCGGCTCGTGGCGGGGTTGGCGCGGGTGCTTTCCCCTCCCCGCCCCTTCCCGAAAGTCCTCGCCGGCGGACGGCCTCGGGGGTTGCCGCTCGGCGGTCGGCTGCTGCGTGGTTGTGGCTGGGCGCGCAGTTCCCCGCGCCCCTTTGGGGCGTTGTTCTTCGGCGGCGGGCGGTCGCGGGGGTTGCTGCGGTCGGCGGTCGGCTGCTGGGTCGTCGTGGTTGGGCGCGCCCCTTTCCGGGGCGTTATCCCTCGGCGATCGCCGGCTCCGGCTCGCTCGTTGCCGAGCGTTCCGGGAGGAGTTCGAGGACGGCCCTGCGGTGTGCCTCGCTCGTGGCGTCGTCGTACGGGTCCGGGGTGGCCGGGACCTGGAGGCGGTGGACCGGGCCCGGGCCGAGGCGGGCGTAGCCGCGGCCCGGCGGGACGTCGGGGGTCGGTGTGGTGCGTGGCGCCGTGCCGAGGACGTCGGCGAGCTGCGCGGGCGTCGCCGGGCCGAGCGCGACGCGGGCGCGGGTGTGCTGGCGGACCGGGTCGAGGAGTGCGTCCAGGCTGTCGAACTGCTCGGCCACGACGACCGTCACCGCCGCCGCGCGTCCGTGCCGCAGCGGCACCTGGAGGAGGGTCTGCGGGTCGCCGACGCCGTCCGCCGCGGCCAGATGGCCGAGGACGCTCGGGCGGTCGAGCAGGATCCACAGCGGGCGCTTGCAGTCCTCGGGCGTGGGCTGCCCCGCCTGCCGGGCGCGGTTGGCGGCGATCAGGCGGCGCTCGGTCTCGCCGGCCGCCCACTCCAGCGTGGCGAGCGCGCCGGACAGGCCGCACTCCACGGCGAGCACGCCCGGCCGGCCGACCAGGCACGCGTACTCGCCGGTGCCGGCGCCCTCGACGATCACCACGTCGCCGTGCTGCAGCGCCTGCACGGCGATCGAGCGGAGCAGCGAGGTCGTGCCGCTGCCGGGCTGGCCGACCGCCAGCAGATGCGGCTCGGTGGAGCGGATGCCGGTGCGCCACACCACGGGCGGCACGTCCCGCTGCTCGTCCGCCGCGTCCGTCACCGGCAGGGTGCGCTGCACGGACGTCTTGTCGGTGAACCCGAGGACGGTCTCGCCGGGCGCGGTGACGAAGCGCTGCGCGGCGATGTCGGTGGGCAGCGGGTCGAGGACGGTCACCGTCAGCTGGTTGCCCTCCTCGTCCCAGTCGAAGTGGTACTCGCGGCCGCGCCCCGACTTGGCGTGCAGCAACTGCTCGATGCGGGCGCGTGATTCAGCCTCGCCGTCGGTGAAGTACGCCGGGTAGCGCAGGACCAGCCGGGTGATCCGGTTGTCGTCGTCGAAGTCGTACGCCGCGAAGGCCTTCTCCCACTCGCCGCCGTGCGCGTACAGCGGGCTCGGGTCCTCGGCCACCGAGAAGTACGGGACGAGCGCCTCGTACAGCGAGCGGAGCCGGGCCACGTGCGCCTCGTCGGGGCCCGTCTGCACCGGCGTGCGGTCGCGGCCCTGCCATGCGGCGGTCGCGAGGAGCGTGCCGAGGGCGAGCAGCGGCCCGTACGGGACGAGGGCCACGACGAGGATCACGGAGGCCACGAGGAAGATCAGCGGGCCCCTGCGGTCCTTCGGGGTTTCGGTCCACTTGCGCCGCCCTGCCGCAGCGAGGCGGCGCAGGCCCCTGGTGATCACGATCAGGGGGTGGAGGACGTCGGTGGCGCTGTCGGCGGCCGTCCTGGCGAGCTCTCTGCTCCTGGCGAGGGAAGCGGTGCCGCCGGTGAGGATGCGGGGGAGTGGTCGCCTGGCCACGTCTGTCTCCTGGAGTTGTCGCGCGGTTCGTGCCGGAAGGTCAGAACTTGATCCCGCCGAGCAGGCTGGCCAGGCTCTGGCCGCCCGCCTTGATGCTCGGGGCGATGGCGGTGCCCGCGAGGTAGAAGCCGAAGAGCGCGCAGACCAGGGCGTGCGATGCCTTGAGGCCGTCCTTGCGGAAGAAGAGGAAGACGATGATGCCGAGCAGCACTACGCCCGAGATGGACAGGATCATGAGGGTTTCTCCTGGTTGATGGGGACAGTCACCATGAGTTCTTCCAGGCTCACAGGATGTATCCATACGACAAAAGGTGCAAGCGAGTGAAATTCCACAGAATTCGCTGATTTGGCCCTCGGCTCAGCCCCGCCCGGGCGTACGCGTTCCTGTACCGACAGGGGCAGTACGCTGGCGATTCACTCGTACGGCCCACCTCGTGGTCGTCGCCCCTGCTCAGTGCTTCATTGCTCACTGCTCACAGCGAAAGGCGGTCCTGCCGATGACTGACGCCCCCGATCCGGAGGTCGTGGAGCTCGCCACGAAGATCTTCGATCTCGCGCGGCAGGGCGAGACGGAGGCGCTCGCCGCCTACGTCGACGCCGGCGTCCCGGTGAACCTCACCAACGACCGCGGCGACTCCCTCGTCATGCTCGCCGCCTACCACGGACACGCCGACGCGGTGCGCGCCCTCCTCGCCCGCGGCGCCGACGCGGGCCGGGTCAACGACCGGGGCCAGACCCCGCTCGCCGGCGCGGTCTTCAAGGGCGAGGACGAAGTGATCAAGGCTCTCCTCGAAGGCGGCGCCGACCCGGCCGCCGGGACCCCGTCCGCCGTCGACACGGCCCGCATGTTCGGCAAGACGGAACTGCTCGAGCTCTTCGACGCGGAGTGAGCGAGCCGTTCGCCGTGCGGTGACCGAGCGCTCCACCGCGCGCTCCACCGCGAGGCGGCCCGGGCGGTCCGCGAGCAGCGAGAAATCTGGTCGCGGCCGCCGAAGCCGCTGGTCCATCATGACGTCGTGATTCACGGACACGACTGCTGGGCAGACGCTGCAGCACGCGGGCCGTGAGCGGCCCGTTCCGGGCCACGACGAGAGGCAGAGGAAAATGGTCTACGACAAGCACAGGACGACGGACGGCCACACGTGTTGTTGCGCCGGCAGGTAATGCACGATCCCCTGTTACGTCGACAGCTTGATGTGAGGCTTTTTCCATGTTCGACACGGTCATAGCGCCCAGTGGCACTCTGCTCGGCCTGCTCCAGCGGGGCCGCGGCGACGGCACGCTGCACGCGCTCACGGCACCCCGTTCCGAGGCCATCGAGGCCCTCGATCAGTGCGTCCTGAGCGACCCACGGCACGACTGGCAGGTCGAGAACCGCTCCCTGTACTACGCCCGCCTCTACCTCGACCTGCACGGCGAGCTGGACGGCATCGAGCGGCACCTCTTCTGCGCGGCGGACGTCCTGGACACCGACGAGACCCGCACGGGCCTCGCCCTCGCCGTCCTCGGCCACCTCGCCTCGTACGGCAGGCAGGACGCCCTGCTGCTCCTGCGGCGGTACGCGGCCTCCGGCAGCAACTGGACCTGGGCCCTGGACGAACTGGCCGTGCGTGACGACGACGACGCCCTGCGCGCCCTCGCCGAACCCGTGCTCGCCCGCTTCCCGCGCACCCCTCAGGGCGAGGCCGAACTGGCCGCCGCCGTGCGCGACGCCTTCGAGCCGCGGCCCTGGCGGCTGTGGACCGAGGACGGCGTCCGCCCCGACCTCGCCGAACGCGTCCGCGCCGCCCGCGAGCAGGGCTCCTTCGCGCAGTGGCAACGCCAGCTCAACTCCACGGGCCCACGCCCCGGTTGGAGCGTACGAGCGGTCTTCGACTGGGCCGAGGAGGCCGTCGGCCGCAGCGCCGGACTGCATGTGTCTGCCGCCCGCTGCCTCGGCGCCGTCGCCGGACCCGAGGACCGGGACGAGATCCTGCTCGCCGCCCGGGCCGGCGGCGACGGCGCCCGCAGCACCTCCTTGCGCTACCTCGCCGACGCCCAGGACCCCCGCGTACTCGACCTGATCGCCGCCGCCGTCGCCGACGGCTCGCGGACCGTCGTCGAGGCCGCCGTCGACGCCTTCGAGCGGATGCGCGGCGACGACGCCCTGCGGCAGGCCCGCGCCTGGGCCGGCCGGCCCGACGAGCTCGGCGCCGCCGCCGGACGCGTCCTCGCCTGCCGAGGCGGCGCCGACGACGCCCGCCTGGTGCTCGGCGCGCTCCGCGAGGCCGTGCGCACCGAAGGGCCCGACGCCTGCACGCTCTGGCCCCTCGTCGACGGCGCCGGACGCCTCGGCATCGCCTGCGCCGCGCCCGTGCTCCGCCACGTCTACCGCGAGACCGCCTCGTCCCATCTGCGCGGCCGCGCCGCCCGCGCCCTCGCCGCCACCGACCCGTCGTTCGCCGCGGGCTTCGCCGTCGAGTGCCTCTGGGACTGCGAGGAGTCCACCCGCGAGGTCGCCGCGCGCACCGCCGCGACCGGCGACTCCCGCGTCGTCGACCAGCTCCGCAGGCTCGCCGCCGACCCGGCCGAGGAGGACGAGGTCCAGACGGCCGTACGCAGCCGGATCGGGCCCGACGCCTCCGCCGTCTGACCGGAGGCCCACGACCGGACTCCTCGCCGGACAACCGGCGTTCAGGGGCCGGACTCCCCGCCGACGACTGCCGGGCCCTGCGCGGGCCCGGAACGCTCATGGGACGTTCCGCGGGCGGAAAGATCCACGTTGACGTGGCCACGCCGGGGCCGACGACAACACCCGTATGCGTGTCGTCATCGTCACCGAATCCTTCCCGCCCGACGTCAACGGCGTGGCCCACTGCGCCACGCAGACCGTCCGCCACCTGCTGCGCCGCGGCCATGAACCGCTCGTGGTCGCCCCGGCCGCGCCCGGCGCACCCCCCGACACCGACGGGCCCTGCCCGGTGCTCCGCGTCCGCTCGCTGCCGCTGCCCGGCTACCCGCAGGTCCGCGTGGCCCTGCCGAGCCGCCGCGTGGCCGCCGCGCTCAGCGACCACCGGGCCGAACTCGTCCATCTGGCAAGCCCGTTCGTGCTCGGAGCGCGCGGCATGGCGGCCGCCGCCCGCCTCGGTATCCCCGCCGTCGCCGTCTACCAGACCGACCTCGCCGGGTACGCCCGGATGTACGTCGGCGCAGGCGAGGCCACCGCCTGGCGGCGCATCCGTACGGTCCACTCCGCCGCCGACCGCACCCTCGCGCCCTCCACCGCCGCCCGCGACGAGCTGGCCCGGCACGGCGTCCCGCGCGTGCACCTGTGGCCGCGCGGCGTCGACACCGTCCGCTTCCGGCCCGAGCACGCCGACCCCGCCCTGCGCCGCAGGCTCGCGCCCGACGGCGAACTGCTCGTCGGGTACGTGGGGCGGCTCGCGCCCGAGAAGCGGGTCGACCTGCTCGCCGGGGTCTGCGGGCTCGACGGGGTGCGCGTGGTCGTGGTCGGGGACGGGCCGAGCGAGCCGTCGCTGCGGGCCGCGCTGCCCGGCGCCGTCTTCCTCGGCCGCCGCACCGGCGACGAACTCGCCCGTATCTTCGCCTCGTTGGACCTCTTCGTGCACACCGGCCCGTACGAGACGTTCTGCCAGACCGTGCAGGAGGCCATGGCCAGCGGCGTGCCCGTCGTCGCGCCCGCGGCGGGCGGCCCGCTCGACCTCGTCGCGCACGGCCGCACCGGCCTGCTCGTCCCGCCGGACGACGCGGCCGCCGTACGGGACGCGGTCTGGGCCCTGATGTCCGACCCTGCGCTGCGCGCGGCGTACGGCGCCGCCGGGCGCGCGACCGTCGAGGGGCGCACCTGGGAAGCCGTCGGCGACCAGCTCATCGACCACTACGAGACGGTGCTCGACGGGCGCTCGGCGGGAGTCTCCGCGCTCGGGGGAGCGGCCCGCGGGGGTCTGCGGGGGGAACCGCGACGCGAACTGCTCCGGCAAGCCCGACAGGATCTGCGCGGAGAGAGGGGCGCGGCATGAGCGCGGGTCTGCGGATCGTGCGGCTGGCGAACTTCGTGACGCCCGGCTCCGGCGGACTCCGCACGGCGCTACGGGAGTTGGGCGCCGGCTACCTCGCCGCGGGGCACGAGCCGGTGCTCGTCGTGCCGGGGGAGCGGCACGACGACCGGCGGACGGAGCAGGGCCGGGTCGTCACGCTGCCGGGGCCGGTCCTTCCGGGCAGCGGCGGCTACCGGGTGCTCGCCGACCGCGCCCCGCTGCGGCGGCTCCTCGAAGAGCTGGAGCCGGACCGCCTGGAGGTGTCCGACCGCACCACGCTGCGCTGGACCGGCGAGTGGGCGCGGCGGGCGCGGGTGCCGTCCGTGATGGTGTCCCACGAGACCGCCGACGGCGTCCTCCGCACCTGGGGCGTCCCCTCGTCCCCGGCCCGGCGCCTCGCCGACGCCCTCAACTCCCGTACGGCGCACGCCTACGCGCGCGTGGTGTGCACGACCGCGTGGGCCGAGCGGGAGTTCCGGCGCATCGGGGCGCGCAATGTCGTACGGGCGCCGCTGGGCGTCGACCTGCAGCGCTGCCGGCCGCAGTTGTGGGACGCGGAGGTGCGGGAGCGGCACGCGCGCGTGGCGGAGGTGCTGCTCGTCCTCTGCTCGCGGCTCTCGGTCGAGAAGCGGCCCGGTGTGGCGCTCGACTGCCTGGAGGCCCTGGTGGAGCGCGGGCTGCGGGCGCGGCTCGTGGTCGCCGGGGACGGGCCGCTGCGCGGTCGCCTCGAACGACGGGCACGCGCGCGTGCGTTGCCGGTCACGTTCCTCGGGCACGTCGCCGACCGTGCGGAACTCGCCGCGTTGCAGGCCACGGCCGACGTGTGCCTGGCGCCCGGGCCCGCGGAGACCTTCGGGCTCGCGGCACTGGAGGCGCTGGCCTGCGGGACGCCGGTGGTGGTGAGCGCGGTGTCGGCGCTGCCGGAGATCGTGGGCGTGGACGGCGTGGACGGCGTGGACGGCGTGGACGGCGTGGATGGCGTGGAGGGTGTCGGGGGCGGTGCGGGGTTTGCGGGTGCTGTCTCGCTCGGGGAGGCAGGTGCTTCCGCGCTCGGGGGAGCCGGTTTCGCCGATGCCGTGCAAGCGCTCCTCGACCGGCCCGTGGCCGAGCGTCGGCGGGCCGCACGCGCGCGTGCGGAGGGTTTTGGCTGGGACCGTTCGGTGGCGGCGTTCCTCGCGGCGCACGGGGCCGTGCGGGGACAGGTGGGCGTTCCTGTCGGTGCGGGGGGTGCGGTGTGAGAGCGGGCAGAGAGGCTGTCGGGGGAGGCGTCGTGGTGCCGGGGAGCGCGCGGCGTGCGCGGCCTGCCGAGGGCGGCGCCGCCTTGCCGGGCAGCACCGGCGGATCGGTGCGGTTCGCCGCGCTCGGGGACTCGCTCACCGAAGGTGTGGGTGATCCGGCGGTCGACGGGGAGGGCTGGCGCGGCTGGGCGGCCCTGCTCGCGGAGAGCCTGTCCCCGCCCGAAGTGCCCGTGGGGTTCCGGAACTTCGCGGTCAGCGGCGCGCAGACCCGGGACGTGTGGTCGAGCCAGACGCCGCAGGCCCTGGCCTTCGAGCCCGACCTCGTCTCCGTCGTCGTCGGCGTCAACGACACCCTGCGCTGCACCTTCGACATCCACCGCGTCACGGCCCGCCTCGACCGGGTCTACGGGGCGTTCGCGGAGCGCGGCGCCCTGCTGCTCACCGCCTGCCTGCCGGACCCGGGCGCGCTGCTCGGCCTGCCCGGCGCCCTGGCCCGCCCGCTGGCCCGCAGGCAGCGCGCCGTCAACACCGTGGTGCACGCCCTGTCGGAGCGGTACGGGGCGGTCCACCTGCACGCGGCCGACGGGGCGTGGGTCGCCGACCGGGCGATGTGGAGCGCGGACCGGCTGCACCCCGGCGAAGCCGGGCACCGTGCGCTGGCCGTTCGCTTCCACGAGCGACTGCGCCTGTCCGGTCGGGAGTTGGGCCCTGCGCCCGCCCTCACGGCAGAACGGCCGCCACCGTCGCGTACGGCCTCGCTGGCGTGGCTCGCCACCGCCGGTACGGGCTGGGTGCTGCGCCGCTGCACCGACCTGCTGCCGCAGCTGGCCGCCCTCGCCGCAGACGAGGTGCGGCACGGCCTGCGCGGCACGGCCGGCCGCCTCGACCTGCGCGCGGCCTCGGCGGCGTCGGCCGCGCTGGCCTCGGTGGGGGCGGTGAGCGGGGAGCTGAAGGGGGCGCCCGCGCAGGTGCACTGAGGCACGGGCAACGCCCCTAGGGGACGAGGCAGGGGGCCGTAGGGGAAGTCCCCGATGCGGGGCCGTCGCCGAGGGCGGGACGGTGGAGGCATGTTGATGCCCACTGTGTCCGTGACCCTGATCGCGCTGATCGTGGCCGTCGCCCTGGCCCGGGGGCGGGCGCCGAGCGGGCGGCAACTGCTCGGGGCGCTCGTCGGCGCCTGGGCGGGTTTCGCCCTCGGCGCGCTCGCTGGCCTCGTCGTCGACGTGGCCACCGGCAACGGCTTCTTCCTGGCGGCGGTCGGCCATGCGGCCGCGATCCCCGGCGCGGCCGTCGGCCTCCGCCGCGCCGCGCCCGCCGCCAGAGCCTGAGAGGTGCCGCCGTTCGCGGGGCCGGTGCGGGCGGGAGGAGGCGCAGAGGCGGGTGCGTGCAGAGGTGGGTGCGTGCAGAGCTGCCCGCCCGCGCGTGCCGCGCCCGTGCCTTACAGCACGAACCGCACCGGAGTTCCCGGCACCGCCTGGGCAGCCGACCACAGGTCCGCCTCGCGTACCACCGCCACGACGGGATAGCCGCCCGTCGTCGGATGGTCCGCGAGGAACACCACAGGCCTGCCGTCCGGCGGGACCTGGATCGCGCCCGACACGAGCCCCTCGCTGGGCAGTTCGCCGCTGATCGCCCGTTCCAGGGCCGGACCCTCGGTGCGCAGGCCGATGCGGTTGCTCGCGGGGGAGACCCGGTACGCGCGAGTGGTGAGGGTTTTCAGTGACTGCGGGGTGCACCAGTCGGCGCGCGGCCCGAGCGTCACCCTGAGGACGAGTTCCGTGGGCGGCGCGGGCTGCGGGGCGACGTCCACGCGCGCGTGCGGCCCGTTCTCCGCGCCGAGCGGCAGCACCGCACCGTCGGCCAGGGGCGCGGGCCCGAGCCCGGACAGCAGGTCGGTCGACCTGCTCCCGAGCACCGCCTCCGTCGCGACACCGCCGCCCAGCGCCACGTACGACCGCACGCCCGCGACCGCCGCCCCCACATCGAGCAGCGCGCCCGCCGGGACCCGTACGGGCGCTCCCCAGGCGACCGGGCGGCCGTCCACCCGCACCGGACAGGGCGCGCCCGTGACCGCCGCTGTGACGGTACGGCGGGGGCGCACCGCGCAGCCGGTCAGGGTCGTCTCCAGGACGGCGGCCGAACCGGCGTTCCCCACAAGGCGGTTGGCGAGCCGGGCGGCCGGTGCGTCCAAGGCGCCGGAACGCGGCACTCCGAGGTGGGCGTGGCCCGCGCGCCCCAGGTCCTGCACGGTGGTCAGCGCGCCGGCGCGGACCACGGCGAAGGCGCTGTCCGTCATCCCCGCACCGCCTCGGCCCCGGCCGGGACGAACCGCACGCGCGTGCCGGGCGCGAGCAGCGCCGCCGGCACGCGCGCGTGGTCCCACAGCACCGCGTCCGTCGAGCCGATCAACTGCCAGCCTCCGGGCGAAGCGCTCGGGTACACCCCGGTGTACGGACCGGCGAGCGCCACCGACCCGGCGGGCACCGACGTACGAGGGGTGGCGCGGCGGGGCACCGCGTACCGCTCCGGCAGGCCCGTCAGGTAGCCGAAGCCGGGCGCGAACCCGCAGAAGGCGACGCGGAATTCGGTCGCCGCGTGGATCCTGGCCACCTCGTCCACCGCCACGCCCCACAGCGCCGCGACCTCCGCCAGGTCCGGCCCGTCGTAGCGCACCGGCAGCTCGACGGTCTGCGGCGCGCGTGCCGGCACCTCGGGCACGTCCCAGGAGGGCAGGGCGGCGGCGAGCGCGCGCGGGTCGTCCAGGCCGTCCAGGAGGACCGTGCGGGCCGCGGGCACGATCTCCCGCACCGGCGGCAGGTCGCCCGTCTCGCGGCGCTGCAGGAGGGCGGCGTGCAGCGCCTCGACGGCCGCGCCGCTGTCCAGCTCGACGAGCAGGGCGTGCTCGCCGACGAGCCGGGTCGTCAGCCTCGAAGTGCCGTGGCCCGCCCCGGAGTTCGGACCGGCCTCCGCGCGTGTGCGGCTCATGCGAAGGCCCGTACGTCGACGCCTTCGGCCTCCAGGCGGGCGCGCACCTCGCGCGCGAGGTCGACCGCGCCGGGGGTGTCGCCGTGCAGGCACAGGGAGCGGGCGCCCACCTGGACCCGGCGCCCCGACAGGGCCGCCACGGAGCCCGTTCCGGCCAGGTCGAGGGAGCGGGCCACGACCTCGTCCGGGTCGGTGATCACGGCACCGGCACGCGCGCGTGGGACCAGGGTTCCCTCGTCCGTGTAGGCGCGGTCGGCGAACGCCTCGGTCACCGTGGGCAGTCCGGCCCGCTCCGCCGCGTCGAGCAGGCGCGAGCCCGGCAGGCCGAGCAGCGGCAGCCCGCCGCCCGCCAGCAGCACACCGTCGACGACCGCAGCGGCCTGTACGTCGTCGTGCACGACCCGGTTGTAGAGCGCGCCGTGCGGCTTCACGTACGACACGCGCGTGCCGGCGGCCCGTGCGAACACCTCCAACGCGCCGATCTGGTAGGCGATCTCGGCGCTGAGCTCGTCGGCGGGCACGTCCATGGCGCGCCGCCCGAAGCCCGCCAGGTCGCGGTAGGAGACCTGCGCGCCGATGCGCACCTCCCGCTTCGCGGCGAGCTCGCACACCCGGCGCATGGTGACCGCGTCACCGGCGTGGAAGCCGCAGGCCACATTGGCGCTGGTGACCACGGACAGCAGCTCCTCGTCCTCGGTCAGCCGCCACCGCCCGAAGCCTTCGCCGAGGTCGGCGTTGAGGTCGATGACTACCTGGCTCATGTGCGTACGTACGTCCTTACTGGTGAGGGTTTTCAGAGCACCCGGTAGTGCTCGTCGCGGGAGTCGGTGATGAGCATCCGGCCCGGTGCGTGGGTGATCGCGAACGGCGGCCGGGACGCCGTCACGGCGGCCTGCGGGGTCACGCCGCACGCCCAGAACACCGGGATCTCGTCCGGCCGTACGTCGACGGGGTCGCCGAAGTCCGGCCGGGCGAGGTCGGCGATGCCGAGCGCCGCGGGGTCGCCGCAGTGCACCGGGCTGCCGTGGAACGACGGGAAGAGCGCGGTCTCCCTGATCGCCGTCGAGAGGCGCTCCGGCGGCACCGGACGCATCGAGACCACCATCCGCCCGTGCAGGCGCCCAGCGGGCCGACAGGGGCGCTCCGTGACGTACATGGGCACGTTCCGGCCGAGCTCGACGTGGCGCATCGGCACGCCCGCCGCGACCAGCGCCGCCTCGAACGTGAAGCTGCAGCCGAGCAGGAACGTCACCAGGTCCGCGCGCCAGTGCGCCGTCACGTCGGTGGGCTCGGCGACGAGTTCGCCGTCCTGCCAGACGCGGTAGCCGGGCAGGTCGGTGCGCAGGTCGGCGCCGGGCGCCAGCTGGGTCGTCCAGGCCCCGGCGTCGGTCACGTCGAGCACCGGGCAGGGCTTCGGGTTGCGCTGGCAGAACAGCAGCATGTCGTACGCCCAGTCCGCCGGGACGGCGATCAGGTTGGCCTGGGTGTGGCCCGGGGCGAGTCCGGCGGTGGGGCGGCTCTCGCCGGCGCGGAAACGGGCACGTATCGCGCGTGGCCGCTGATCCGCGGCCGTGCTGCTCATGCCAGCTCCTTGCCGCGCGTCTCGGGCAGGCCGAGCAGCGCCAGGACCGCGATGCCGTAGGCGAGGGCGCCGAAGACCAGGGCGCCGCCGACGCCCCAGCTCTCCGCGAGAAAGCCCACCAGGGTGGGGAAAACGGCACCGATACCGCGACCCGCGTTGTACGTGAAGCCCTGCCCCGTGCCGCGTACCGCCGTCGGATAGAGCTCGCTCAGGAACGAGCCGAAGCCGCTGAAAATGGCCGACATACAGAAGCCGAGCGGGAAACTCACCACAAGGAGCGTGGTGTTGGCGCCCTCGGGGATGGTGGAGAAGGACAGAATGCACAGGGCGGAGAGGAACGCGAAGAGCGCGATGTTCTTCTTCCGGCCGAGCACGTCCGTGAGCCAGCCGCCGGTCAGGTAGCCGATGAAGGCGCCGGAGATGAGCACCGCGAGATAGCCGCCGGTGCCGACCACCGACAGGCCGCGCTCCGTCTTCAGATAGGTGGGGATCCAGGTGGACAGCGTGTAGTAGCCGCCCTGGACGCCGGTCGAGAGCAGCACCGCGAACAGCGTGGTGCGCAGCAGGCCGGGCTTGAAGACGGCGGCGAACGAGCCCTTCTCGCCGCTCTGTCGACGCGCCTCGGCGGCCTCGGGCGCGTCGCTCACGTTGCGCCGTACGTAGATCACGAGCAGGGCGGGCAGGGCGCCGGTGAAGAACATCACGCGCCAGGCCAGGCTCTCGTCGAGGAACTGGAAGACCAGCGTGTAGACGATCACGGCGAGGCCCCAGCCGACCGCCCAGGCGCTCTGGATGGCGCCGAGGGTGCGCCCCCGGTGCTTGGCCGTGGCGTACTCGGCGACCAGGATCGCGCCGACCGCCCACTCGCCGCCGAAACCCAGCCCCTGAAGGGCGCGGAACAGCAGCAGCGTCTCGTAGTTGGGCGCGAAACCGCACGCCACGGTGAACACTGCGTACGTGATCACCGTGAGCATCAGCGCCCTGACCCGGCCGACGCGGTCGGCGAGCACTCCGGCGAGCGCGCCGCCGACGGCCGAGACGACCAGCGTGACGGTGGTGAACAGGCCGGTCTGGCCGCTGTCCAGGGCGAAGTAGGCGGAGATCGCCACCATGCTCAGGGGCAGCGTGAAGTAGTCGTACGAGTCGAGCGCATAGCCGCCGAACGCGCCGCCGAACGCGCGCCGCCCGCGCGGGCCGAGGGCGCGCAGCCAGGCGAACGCGCCGCTGTCGTCGGCGACTTGGGCGGGTGCGGAAGCGGGGTCGGCCGCCGCGGTGGGGTTTCCCTGAGGGGTCGTGCTCATCCGGCACCTCGCAAGGAGTGGGAGGAGGGCGCAGGGCGCTTCGGGAGTTCGCTGTGCGGGTCGCCGCACGAGCTCGCTGTGCGGTTCGCGTTCCGAGCACCGTAGGGGATTGTTCAACAATCCCTCAATACCCGTGTTGTTTCGTTCTCGTATCTGCGCTTGAATTCCCGCCATGGCAGGCCTGGTGGACGAGCGATGAGCGGACTCGTGGACGACCGTGCGCTCCTGGGGCGCACGAGCACGGCGGAGCGGGTGGCGGACATCCTGCGCGGGCGGATCGCCGACGGGTACTTCCCGCCCGGCGAGCGGCTCTCGGAGGAGAGCATCGGCTCGGCGCTCAAGGTCTCGCGCAACACCCTGAGGGAGGCGTTCCGGCTGCTCACGCACGAGCGGCTGCTGACGCACGAGCTCAACAGGGGCGTTTTCGTACGGGTGTTGACCGTCGAGGACGTCGAGGACATCTTCCGCACCCGCCGCCTGGTCGAGTGCGCCGTGGTCCGCGGCCTCGGTCGTCCGCCGTACGCGCTCGACGGTCCGGCCGCCGCGGTCGACGAGGGGTACCGGGCGGCGAAGGCCAAGGACTGGAAGGGCGTCGGCACGGCCAACATCCGCTTCCACGGCGAGCTCGTCGCCCTCGCCGGGAGCGCGCGCATGGACGAGCTGATGCGCAGCGTCTTCGCCGAACTGCGCCTGGGCTTCCACGTGGTGGACGATCCGCGCCGGCTGCACGAGCCCTACCTGGCGCGCAACCGGGAGATTCTGGACACCCTCGCGGCGGGCGACCGTGCGGCCGCCGAGCGCCTCCTGGCCCGCTACCTCGACGACTCCCGGCTCGGGATGGTCGAGGCGTACGAGGCGGGGCTGGAGGACTCGGGGGAGGGATGAGGGGGGCGAGGGGGCCTGCGGGCCCGTCACGCCCTGTGATCGCGGCGTGACGCCAACTGCCCGCACAAACAAGGCAAATCGGGCGTCGAGCGGACTCGGACCCCGTCTCATCTGCGTCGTTTCGGCCGTTGTCAGTGGGACCGCCTAATCTTTCCGTCGTGACTGCACCAGCCCCGGCCAACGCCGTACCTTCCCCGGCTCCGGGCCCGGCCGCCGACGAGGGCCTGGCCCGGCGCCTGCGCGCCCTCGCCTGCACGGCCCCGCTCCACGACCTGGACACCCGCAAGGCCAACCTCGCGGGCGAGTACTCGGTGTACGCGATGGCGGAAGTGGCCCTCTCCGCGATCGACCTGGTCACGCTCAACATGGACTTCGACACGGGCGCGGACCACGACCAGATCGTCGCCCGGCTCGTCCCCCGCATCGCCGCCCAGGCCCCGCAGCGCCCCGGCTCCGAGCACGAGCGGGTGGCCCGCTGGGTCCTGGAGAACCTGATCAACGTCGGCAGCGTGGACCGCGGCTTCCGCGCCGTGTACGGCACGTTCGGCCCGGACGGCACCTATGTGCGCCGTGACTACGACTTCAAGCTCATCGAAGAGGTCCCCGGCTACGGCGGCGGTGTCTACCTGCGCACCACCGACGAAGCGGTCAACGTCCTGGTGGGCGCCCTCGACACCGACGTGACCAGCGCCCAGATCGCAGCCGAGGTGAAGCTGGAGGTGCTGATCAGCCGCGGCCGCCTCGCCGACGCCCAGCTCGCCGCCGAGCAGGCCCGCTACCGCACGGTGCAGTACAGCGAGACGCTCCGCCGCGCCCTCGACGCCACGCGGCGCAACGTCCGCGCGGTCGACTGGCTGGAAGCCGTCCCCGACATGATCGCGGAGGCCCTGGACCACGTGGCGGACCGGTACCGCCACGAGAACGCCATCCTCACCAACATCCGCAAGGCCAGGGACGAGGCCGAGGACCCCGAGCACAAGCGCCGCGCCGCCGAACTCGTCGACATCGTCAAGGACTGCATCCGCCGCCACACCCAGCTGCAGTCCCGACTCCTCGAAGCGGGCCCGCTGTTCCGCGCCGAGCAGGACCGCCAGGCCTTCGCCCCGCCCGCCGCCCGCGCGGGCCTCGACCTCTACGGCCAGCTGGTCGCCCCCGTCCTGCCGCTCCCCGTCGAGCAGGCGCTGCGCGTCACCGACGCGTTCTTCGCGCGCGGCGTCGGCCTGCGCACGCCGTCCTCGGTCCGCGTCGGCGACCTGGTCGACCTGCTGCTCACCCCGCCCCTGGAGCGCGAGCACCTGGGCGCCGAGATGCCCGAGCCCGACCTCGTCGCCACCCCCGACGACAGCCGGTTCAGCGAGGAGCAGCTGGCCGCCGCCATGGAGCTGCTCGACCTGGAGCACGACGCGCCCCGGCGCCTCTCCGGCCTCCTCGCCGAAGCCCGCGGCACCGGCGACCTCGAACTGCCCTACCTGGTCGCCCTGTTGGCGGTGCACGCGGCCAGCCCTCCGGTCGGCACGGCCTACCGCCAGGGCGAGCCCAAGCTGCTGTTCGCCGTGGACGACGGCACCGAGCTCGACGACCCGGAGTTCGGCGGCGCCGACCTGATCGTGGGCACGGCACTGCTCGACGCGGCCGGCATGGCGGCGGACCGGACGGAGGCCGCATGAGAGCCCCCGCCCGCCCCTCCGCCCCGAGCTTCGGCCTTTTCCGTACGTACGAGGAGCAGTACCCGTGACCGACCACCAGCAGGACGCCGCCCCCTGGAGCGAGCCCGAGGAGCGCCCGGCGCACGCGCCCGTGACACCCGCGGACGCCGCCGACGCCGCGCGGCTCGTCTCCTTCGGCCTCCAGCCGAAACTGCAGCCCGCGCGGGACGCCGAGTACACCGAACTGCTGCGCAGGTACCGCGAGGACGCACCCTTCGCGCGGCTCGCCGACGCCGTCGCGACCGGCCTCGGCCTGGTCGTCCTGGAGGTCTCCCCGCGCGCGGGCATGGCCGTCACCGCCGCGGAGGACTCCGTCTTCGCGGTCCGCATGGGCGACTACGCCCGCCGCGCCTCCTCCGACGCCGGCGACCGCTTCCTGCACGGCCTCGCCCAGCTCTCCGTCGCCGCCATGGCCTTCCCCCGCCCGGAGGACCTCGCCGACGACGCGTACATCGGCCGGGTCACCGTCAACGGCGTGGACGCGTTCGTCCGCCAGGCCTGCAGCCGCCTGGAGGAGCGGGCCGAGGAGCAGGGCGAGAACACCGACCCGGCCAGCGACGCCCCCGGGCTCGAAGCGGCCTGGCGGATCTGGGCCCGGCGCAGCTCCACCGGCGCCACCAAGGACGCCCGCCGCCTCGCCGGATCGACCACCGGCATCGTCGCCAAGGCCGTCGCGTTCCTCACCGACTCCGGCTTCCTGCAGCGCACTGGCGACGACTCGGGGGGTACGTACCGCACGACCGCCCGCTATCAGCTGCAGGTGCGCGACATGGCGGGCAGCGCCGCCATGGCCGAACTCCTGGAGCTCGGCATCGTGCCCGTCACCGACGGCTCCGCCAGCCTGCTGCCCGCCGAGGCCGAGGGCGACCTGGAGCTCGCGGAAGGCGCAGGCCTGCCCTTCCACGCGGGCGAGCAGCGGCACTAGAGCGCACGGGCGCCCGCCGCCAACACCCCTGTACGACACACGACTTCTGACTGACGACGAGAGTCCGCCGCCATGTACGAGCTGTCCCGGGTCCGCCTCTACTCCATCGGACCAGCCGGTGCGCGCTACGCCGACACCGTGCTCGATCTGCGCGGAGTCGGCGCCGCCGTGCCCGACCCCGCGCCCACGCAGGCGGAGTTCTTCGAGGACGAGCCCGCCGGCCCGCCCCGCCGCCCGGCCCCCGCGGGCGTGCTGTTCCTGGAGAACGGCGGCGGCAAGTCCGTCCTCCTGAAGCTGATCTTCTCCGTGATGCTGCCCGGCCACCGCAACACCCTGGGCGGCGCGAGCTCGGGCGTGCTGCGCAAGTTCCTGCTCGCCGACGACTGCGGGCACGTCGCCCTGGAGTGGCAGCACACCCTCACCGGCGAGTGCGTCGTCGTCGGCAAGGTCAGCGAGTGGCGCGGCCGCCAGGTCTCCAACGACCCGCGGAAGTTCGCCGAGGCCTGGTACTCCTTCCGGCCCGGGCCCGGGCTCAGCCTGGACAACCTGCCGGTGGCCGAGGCGACCGCGATGCGCGCCGCCGAGGGCGCGTCCGGCGCGCAGGGCCGCCGCCGCACCATGAAGGGCTTCCGTGACGCCCTCACCGAGGCGGGCAAGGCGTACCCGCACCTGGAGGTGCACTGGGAGGAGATCCACGACCGCTGGAACGAACACCTCGGCGACCTCGGCCTCGACCCCGAACTCTTCCGCTACCAGCGAGAGATGAACGCCGACGAGGGCGAGGCGGCCGGCCTCTTCGCCGTCAAGAAGGACTCCGACTTCACCGACCTGCTGCTCCGCGCCGTCACCGACACCCGGGACACCGACGGCCTCGCGGACCTGGTCAGCGGCTTCGGCAACAAGCTCGGCCGGCGTGCCGAACTGATCGCCGAGCGGGACTTCACGGCCGGCTCCGTCGACCTCCTCGGCCGCATCGTCGAGGGCACGGAGGTGCGGGCACGCGCGCGTGACGTGCACTCCGCCGCCGAGCGCCGCACCCGCACCCTCGCCCGCAGGCTCTCCGCCCGCGCCGCCGAGGAGCGCGGCCGTGCCGCCGACCTCGCCCAGCAGGTCACCGCCGCCTCCCACACCGTCACCGAGGCCGAGCGGAAGCGCGCCCGCAGCGCCGCCGTCGCCGCCGAACTCGCCTACCGGCACGCCTCCTTGGCGCTGACCGCCGCCGAGAAGTCCGCCGCCGCGCAGAAGCGCGAGCTGGCCGACGCCCGTACGCTGCACGCCGCCTGGCAGGCCGCCGAGGCCGTGCTCCGCCACCGCGCCGCCGCCGACCGCTCCGCGCGCGTGGCCGCCGCCATCCGCGAGGCCGAGCGGGACGCCGCGCCCGCGCTCGCCGCCCGCGCCAAGGCCGCCTCCGACCTGGTCCGCGCGCTGCACGCCGCCGCGGAGGACGGCGAGCGGCACGCCAACGAGGAGGAGGAGCGCTCGGCCGCGCTCCAGGAGGCCGGCGAGACCGCGCACCGCGACGCCACCGCCGCAGCCACCGAGGCGCAGCGCGCCCGCAGCGAGGCCGGTCACCTGCGCCAGCGCCTCGCCGAGGTCGAGCAGGAGACCGCCGAGGCCGTCCGCGCGGGCTGGCTCGACGACGCCGAGCCGGACACCGACCCGGCCCGTGCCGCGCTCGCCGCGAGCGACGCCGAGAAGACGGCGGTCGCCGCCTGGGACACGGCCCGCGAGGCCGCGCGCGGAGCCGCCGAGCGCGCCAAGGAGGCCGCCTCCGCGGAGGCCCGCGCCGAACTGACCGCGGCCCGCGCGGCCGACGCCGCCGAGGCCGCCGCCCACGCCTGGGACGCCGAGCGCGGCGCCGCCGAGTCCCTGGCCGCGGAGGAACGCCTCGTCGAACTCCTCGGCCTGCCCGGCGCCGCCCGCTCCGCCCGCCGCGCGGTGCCCCAGCCGCGCACGGCCGCGGCGACGGACGGCGAGCCGGCGCCCGCGTACGCCGGAACGGCCGCCGGAGCCGGGACGGCCGCCGGAGCCGGGACGGCGGACGAGCCGGGCGTCGCCGAACACACCCTCAGCTTCGAGGAGTTGGACCGCTTCGCGGACGAACTGAAGGAACTCCTCGACCAGGGCGTCGGCAACGCCGAGCGGCAGCTGTTCGAGCTGCGCACGGCCGCCGCCGACGACGCCCGCATCCTCGGCGCCCTCGGCGACGGCGGCCTGCTCCCGCCAGGACCGGACGTCCTCGCCACCGTCGAGTTCCTCGGCGAGCACGGCATCCCCGCCCTGCCCGGCTGGCGCTACCTCGCCCAGGCCGTCGACCCGGCGGACCACGCGCGCGTGCTCGCCGCCCGCCCCGAGCTGGTCGACGGCGTGGTCATCACCGACCCGGAGACGCACGCACGCGCGCGTGAAGTCCTCGACGGCGCCGCCCTGTTGCCGCGTTCCGCCGTGGCCGTCGGCACCGCCGCCGCGCTCGTCGCGCCCACTCCGGCCCCGGACGCGGCGGCGACCGCGCAGGACGTGTTCCTCGTACCGCCGAACCCGGCCATGCACGACGAGCACGCCGCCGACGAGGAGCGGCAGGCGCTGCGTACGCGGGCCGCCGAGCGGGACGAGGAGATCCGGCAGCTCGCCGCGCGCCTCGGCAAGGACCGCGAGCTGGCCGCCCGGCTCTCCTCCTGGCGCTCCGGCTGCCCCGCCGGACGCCTCGGCGAGCTGGCCGAGGCCGCCCGCGCCGCCCGCGCGTTCGCCGACGAGGCGGAGGCCGAGCTCGCCGAGGCCCGCACCGCGCGCGCGGAGGCGGACGAGGCCGCGGCCGACGCCGCGCGGGTGCGGGACGAGCGGCAGGACGCCGCGCAGCGCGCCCGGCGCGCCGCCGACGCCCTCGCCGGGCTCGCGTTCCGGCTGCGTGAGCGGGCCGCCTGGCAGGCCAAGCTCCGCGAACTCGCCGACGAGGCCGTGGAGTCCGAGGCCCGCGCGCAGTCCTGCCTGGACCGCGCCCGCGCCGCCGACGAGGACCGCAGGGCCGCCCAGCGCGCCGCCGACGACGCCCGCCGCACCGCCCGCGCCCTGCGGGCCGAGCGCGCCGAGATCGCGGGCGCCCCGGAGGACGAGGCGCTGGACGCGGAGCCGCCGAACGCCCCGCTCGCCGCGCTCCGCGAGGCGTACCGCGCGGCCTCGCAGCTGTACGAGAAGGTCGGCGTCGGCGCCGACCTCCGCGCCGACCAGGCCCGGGCCGAGGGCGACGAGAGCGCCGCGCTCGCCGACCTGGACCGGCTCAGCAACAAGGTCCGCACCCGCGCCGCCCAGCTCCTGGAGGGCACCGACGGCGCGGACGGGCCGTCCCGGCAGGCCGCCGCGGCCCGCGCCGAGTCGCTCGTGCAGATGCTGGAGACCCGGATGTCCGCGGCGAGCGAGCAGCTCGGCCGGCTCCGCGGCGAGGCCGAGCGGCACGCGCCCGAGGAGGGCGACGCGCACACGGAGCTGCCCGACGAGCTCGTCCCGTCCGACGCCGAGCACGCGCAGGCCCTGCTGCGCACCGCCGCCGCCGAACTCGCCGCCTGCACCGAGGCGTTGAGCCAGGCCAAGGAGGCGCACGCCGAGCTGCTGCACGCGCACCGCGCCGCCGAGGACGGCGCCGGCGGTTTCGACGAGACGGCGGCGCTCCTGCGCGACCTGCTCCGCGACCACCACGACGAGTCGGCCGCGGAGGCCACGGAGCAGCCGGAGCCGTACGCCGGTTCCCTCGACGAGGCCCGGCAGTCCGCAGCCGAGGCCCGCCGCTCCCTGCGCGGCTGTGCCGCCGACCTGTCCGCCGCCGAGGCCGCGGTCCGCGAGGCGAGCGACGTGCTCGTACGACACGCCAACTCGACGCGGTACGAGCAGGTCCGCACCCCGGCGCGGCAGCAGATCCGGGAGCTGCCCGCGTCCGCGCTGCCGGAGCACGCCGCGAAGTGGGCCGAGGCGTTCGCGCCCCGACTGCGGGTCCTCACCGACGAGTTGGAGCAGCTGGAGCGCAACCGCGACTCGATCGTGGACCGGCTGCGCGGCCTGGTCGAGTCCGCGCTGACCACGCTCCGCTCGGCGCAGCGCCTGTCCCGGCTGCCGGAGGGGCTCGGCGAGTGGTCGGGCCAGGAGTTCCTGCGGATCCGCTTCGACGAGCCGGACCAGGCGACGCTCACCGAACGGCTCGGCGAGGTCGTGGACGAGGCCACGCGCGCGGCGGTGAAGAAGAACTCCGACCTGCGGCGGGACGGAATGTCCTTGCTGCTCAGGGGAGTTCAGGCCGCGATCGAACCGCGCGGCGTGGCCGTGGAGATCCTCAAGCCGGACGCGGTGCTGCGCGCCGAGCGCGTCCCGGTCGGACAGATGGGGGACGTGTTCTCCGGCGGCCAGCTGCTCACCGCCGCCATCGCGCTGTACTGCACGATGGCGGCGCTGCGCTCCAACGACCGGGGCCGCGACAAGCACCGGCACGCGGGCACGCTGTTCCTGGACAACCCCATCGGCCGCGCCAACGCCACGTATCTGCTCGAACTGCAGCGGGCCGTCGCCGACGCGCTCGGCGTCCAGCTCCTGTACACGACAGGGCTGTTCGACACGACCGCGCTCGCCGAGTTCCCGCTGGTCATCCGGCTGCGGAACGACGCGGACCTGCGGGCGGGCCTGAAGTACATCAGCGTGGAGGAGCACCTGCGCCCGGGCCTGCCGCAGCAGGACCCGGAGGGGGAGACGGTGCACGGCGAGATCACGGCGACGCGGATGTTCAAGCGCCCGGCGGAGGCGGCCGAGTAGGACTCCCGGGGAGGGCCGGCCTCCGCCGCGCGGCGCAGGGTCAGAACCCGTACCCCATGCGCCGCGACAGGTCGTCCGCGACCTCGACGGTCCGCTTGGCCAGCTCGTCGAGGCGGTCCTCCGTCAGGCGGTACACGGGCCCGGACACGCTGAGCGCGCCGATCACCTTGCCGTCGTGCGCCCGCACCGGGGCCGCGACGGCGGTGAGGCCGATCTCCAACTCCTCCAGGGCGCGCGCGTACCCGTCCTCGATCACCGCCTCCAGCTCGGCCCGCACCTGGACCGTGCCGGTCACGGTGTGCTCGGTGAAGCGGGGGAGTGTGCGGGCGAGCAGGCCTTCGCGCAGGGCCTGCGGCAGATGCGCGAGCAGCACCTTGCCGCTGGACGTGGCGTGCAGCGGGGTGCGTCGGCCGAGCCAGTTCTGCGCGGTGACGGCGGCCGAGCCGCGGGCCTGCATGATGTTGACCGCGGCGTCGTCGTCGAGGACCGCGATGTTGACGGTCTCGCCCAGTTCGTCCGCGAGGTCGCGGCAGACGGGCGCGCCCTCCTGCGAGATGTCGAGCCGTACGGCGGCGGCGCCCGCGAGACGCAGCACGCCGGCGCCGAGGTAGTACTTGCCGCGGTCCGCCGACTGGGACACGAGACCGCGGTTCTCCAGGACGCCGAGCAGCCGGAACGCCGTCGAGCGGTGCACGTCCAGCTCGTCCGCGATCTCTGACACCGCGGCCTCGCCGTGCCGGGCGAGAATCTCCAGAACGCTCACCGCACGGTCCACGGACTGCACCGCGCTCACGCTGCCGTTGGTCGCTGCCCTCTTCTGTTTTCCGGTCATCGGTCAGTACTCACCACCTGGCGGCGTCGTCCGCGCCGCATCTGCGGGACGGCCTCGGACGCGGCCCGACTCCCGCCCGGATTCTGTTGCGCAGAGCGCGCATGCGGGCGCTGTGCGCAACGTGATGTTACCGAACGGTCGTACGCGGCCTCTAGGTGTCCGCTGTCGCCCGGTGCTGCGATCAGGCGCGTCTGCGCTCAGGGCGCGGCGAGCCTCGCCGCCTCCGATGGCCGGGACCGGGCCGCCGAGCGGGCGGCGCGGCGGGCGCGGCGGCGTTCCCTGCGCAGGCGGCGGGCGGTGCTCGCGGGGGAGGAGACCACTCCGTACCGCTGGTTCCAGACCTGTCTGGTAACCCAGACGTCCAGGACCGACCAGGTCGCCACGACCGTGCTCGCCACGCTGCTCAGGACCATCGGGAAGGCCAGCCAGGAGCCCGCGAGCGTGCACAGCACCGCGATCATCCCCTGGGTGAGGGTCACGGCCACGATGATCACCGCGCGGACCGCCGCCGTCCGGACGGGGTCCGGCATGCTGGGGCGCCCCACCGGGTCGTCCACCCACAACTGCCGCTGCCCCTCGGCCTCTTCGCCCTGCGGACCCCCGTGCGCCGCCGTGCCCATCGACTCACTCCCCACGCTGTGCGACCGGTTCGTCCCGGCGCATTCGCCCGACCCCTCACGGGGTGCCCTTGTTGCACCGGATTACGCCACTCCATCGGGTGCTTCGCCCCCGTGCGACGGTGTTGCGACGGTGTCCCGTGCCCCCTCGCTCTCCCCTAACTCCCGCACGGGCGCGAGGGAAACGCCCGCGGCGCGATCCCACCCGACGGCCGCGGACACCCGTACGGACAACCCGTACGGACAAAACGTACGACGAGGCCGGAACGTTCCCGTCGCGGGGGTGCGGGGAGGGGCGCGCGGGAGGGGGAGACGCGCGCGGGCGGAGGGTCGATTCCGGCCAACTGGGCGGGTCCGGTGGCGGGATGCTTCCGCGCGGGCCGGTTCGGGCGGGGTGACCATCTCCCGGTAAGAGCGGACAACTCGTGACGGGTTGCGCACAGTTCAGACGCAGGACGACCGATCGTGACCGCACGTGCCTTCGAGTTGATCACCCGGGAGTAGTAGGCTCGCGCCGTTTATTGCCGCACGTACCCCCGGTATCCGGGGTTGAGCTGGGGGAGGCCATGCGCTTTCGCGGGAAAACCATCCGCCGGAAGATCGTGGCGTTGCTGCTGGTGCCGCTCGTGTCCCTGACGGTGATCTGGGCCGTCACCACCGTCGTCACGGCCCGCGCCGCCGACCGCCTCCTGGGGGCCTCCACCGTCGTCGAGAAGGTCGGCTTCCCCATCGAGGACGCGGTGCGCGTCCTGCAGGAGGAGCGCCGCGCGACGCTCGTCTACCTCGCCGACCCGCGCGCGTCCGACGCGCCCGCCCGGCTGCACGAACAGCGCGACGCCACCAACGACAGGGTCGCGGAGGTCCGCGCCAACGCCGAGAACCCGGACGTGCGCGAGGAGATGTCCGGCGAGACCGCGCGCCGCCTCGACTCGCTCATCGAGGCCTTCGACGGCATCGACACCCTGCGCCGCACCGTCGAGGACGGCTCCATATCCGCCGGCCAGGCCCTCACGCTCTACAACCGCCTGATCGACCCCTGCTACACGTTCCTCTCCGGCCTCGACACCGTGAACGACGTGCCGCTGGACAAGGAGGGCCAGGCCCTCGTCGACCTCGCCCGCACCCGTGAACTCCTGTCCCGCCAGGACGCGTTGGTCTCCGCCGTACTGGTGCGCGGCCGCCTCGACGCCGAGCAGCAGCGGCAGATGGCCGACCAGCGCGCCCGGCGCCAGCTGCGCAGCGAGGTCAGCCTGGAACTGCTCCCCGCTTCCGAACGCGACCGCTTCGAGCGCTACTGGAGCAGCCCCGCGGCCACCCCGCTCCTGGAGCTGGAGAAGAACGTCGTCGAGGGCCGCACCGGAGCCCCGCGCGGCATCACCTCCACCACCTGGGACAAGGCCGCGAAGACCGTCCTCGACGACCTCGCCGAGCTCAACACCGAGGCGGGCGACCGCTATCAGGAGCGGGTCGAGCCCGAGGTGATCGGCATCTTCGTGCGCGCGGGCGCGGCCGGAGTCCTCGGTCTGCTCGCGCTGCTCTTCTCCATCGTCCTGTCCGTGCGCATCGGCCGCGGACTGATCCGCGACCTGTCCAGGCTGCGCAAGGACGCCCACGAGGTCTCCGGCGTCCGTCTGCCCAGCGTGATGCGCCGCCTCGCCGCGGGCGAGCAGGTCGACGTCGAGACCGAGGCGCCGCGCCTGGAGTACGAGAAGGACGAGATGGGCCAGGTCGGGCAGGCCCTCAACACCCTGCAGCGGGCCGCCGTCGAGGCCGCCGTCAAGCAGTCCGACATGCGCCGCGGCGTCTCCGAGGTGTTCGTCAACCTCGCCCGCCGCAGCCAGGTCCTGCTGCACAAGCAGCTCACGCTGCTCGACGCCATGGAGCGCAGGACCGAGGACACCGAGGAACTCGCCGACCTGTTCCGCCTCGACCACCTGACCACCCGCATGCGCCGGCACGCCGAGGGCCTCGTGATCCTCTCCGGCGCGGCCCCGTCCCGGCAGTGGCGCAAGCCGGTGCCGCTCATGGACGTCGTACGGGCCGCGGTCGCCGAGGTCGAGGACTACGAGCGGATCGAGGTGCGCAGGCTCGCCCGGATCGCGGTGACCGGACCGGCCGTCGCCGACCTCACCCACCTCGTCGCCGAACTCCTGGAGAACGCCACGGTGTTCTCGCCGCCGCACACCGCGGTCCAGGTGCACGGCGAACGCGTCGCCAACGGCTTCACCCTGGAGATCCACGACCGCGGCCTCGGCATGACCCCGGACGCGCTGCTCGACGCGAACCTGCGGCTCGCCGAGACCCCCGAGTTCGAGCTCTCCGACACCGACCGGCTCGGCCTGTACGTGGTCAGCCGGCTCGCCCAGCGCCAGAACGTCCGCGTCTCGCTGCAGCAGTCCCCGTACGGCGGGACCACGGCCGTCGTCTTCGTGCCGGACGCCCTGCTCACCGCGGTGCCCGACGGGGACACCAGCGGGGGCATCCGGCTCGACCGGTCGGCGGCGCGCGCGGAGGAGCCGGCGGGGGAGCGCGGGGCACGGCTCACCAAGGTGCCCGCCCAACTGCCCGGACTGCCCAGGTCCGTTCTGGAGTCGACGGTCCTCGACGGGCCCGTCGAGCTGGAGGCGCCGCTGGAGGACGCGGAGCGGGTACGCGGCCTGGGGCTCGACCTCTCCGACCTCGCCGGGCTCGGCGACATCGAGGACAACGACAGCGAGCGAGGTGGCCTGTTCCGGCCGCGCCGCAAGTCCGGGGGCAAGGGCCGCGACCGGGGGAGGGGCCGCGCCGACCGGGGCGAGCACCAGCAGGCCGGGGACCGCGCGGACGGCGACGCCGCCCGCCCGGACGCGACCGCCGCTCCCGTACCGCTGCCCCGCCGCCGCGCGCCGAAGCTGGTGAGCTCGCACGGGCGTCCGGTCGGGGAGGAGCGGCAGGAGCGGCCGGGGAGGCCGGAGCGCGCCGAGGCGTCGGCCGCCTCGGGCTCGGACTCCGGGGCGAACGCGGACCACGGCACGGGCGCGGGCTCCGGTACGGGCGCGGGTGCTGGTACGGGTGGCTCCGGCTCGGACAACAGCCCGGAGTTCGGCTCGGACTTCGGCTCGGACTTCGGCTCCGACGAGCGCGTCCTCACGCCGCGCGACCAACTGCGCGGCGACCTGCCGGCCCGGCTCGCGGGCCGCGGCGCGAGCGAGCGCACGGACGACGAAGCCCGCGGTGACGCATCGCCGGAACCGGGAACTCCGGCCCAGAGCAGGCAAGTTGACGACGTGAGCGGCGAAGCCGCCACCGCCTTCGGCGACCGGCCCGCGCCCGCCCCGTACGAGGACATCCCGACCGCCGCCCTGCCCCGGCGCGTGCGGCAGGCCAGCCTCGCGCCGCAGCTGAAGGGCGAGCCGCAGCGCAGGCCCGTGCGCGACGAGGCGCCCGCCGACCGGGACGCCGAGGAGGTGCGCAACCGGATGGCCGCACTCCAGCGGGGCTGGCAGCGCGGCCGCCGCGACAACGGCGAGCTGGACGACGCCGCCCGTACCACCGAAGACCCCCGCCCCGGCGCCGCCGAGGGCGACTCAGCACACCGCACCACAGAGGGGGACGGTCCATGACCGCACCGAAGACCGCCGGTCCGATCGGCGAGCTGAACTGGCTGCTCGACGACCTCGTCGCGCGCGTGGCGACGATCCGCAAGGCCGTCGTCCTGTCGTCGGACGGCCTGGCCACCGGAGTCTCGGCCGACCTGACCCGGGAGGACAGCGAGCACCTGGCCGCCGTGGCCTCCGGCTTCCACAGCCTCGCCAAGGGCGTCGGCCGGCACTTCGAGGCGGGCCGGGTCCGGCAGACCGTGGTCGAGCTGGACGACGCGTTCCTGTTCGTGACCGCCGCCGGCGACGGCAGCTGCCTGGCCGTGCTCGCGGACTCGGAATCCGACGTCGGCCTGATCGCCTACGAGATGACGCTCCTCGTGAAGCGGGTCGGCGTACATCTGGGCACCGCGCCGCGCACCGATACGCCCGCGGGCGGGTAGTGGAATGGCATGACCATCGACGGTAATGCGGGTTACGGGGCGCCCCACTGGTTCGACGACGACGCGGGACCGGTGGTGCGCCCGTACGCCATGACGCGGGGCCGTACCTCCAGTGAGGGGCAGCACCGCCTCGACCTGATCGCGGTCGTCGTCGCCGAGTCCGCGGCGGACGACCGGGAGGCCGACCACAGCCTGGCCCCCGAGCACGTCGACATCGTGAAGCTCTGCCGCGAGAGCCCGCAGTCCGTGGCCGAGCTGGCGTCCGAGCTCGACCTGCCGATCGGCGTGGTCCGGGTCCTCGTCGGCGACCTCGTGGCCCGCGAACTGGTGCATGTGACGCGGCCGGTCCCCCCGGCCGAACTGCCGGACGAGAGTATCCTGCGCGACGTGATCAACGGTCTGCGCGCGCTCTGAGACCGCCGGTCCGGACGGCCCCGGCCGTGACGCCCGGTCGGCCCGGCCGTGGTCCACGCGGCGCCCGAGCGGGAGGTCTCCGTGACAGCAACAGACGGCGCAGGACCAGGTCGGAGCGGCTCCGGCACGCGCGCGGGCTGGGAGTTCTGGATCGACCGCGGCGGCACGTTCACGGACGTCGTGGCGCGCCGCCCGGACGGCCGGATCCTCACCCACAAGCTGCTGTCCGAGAACCCCGCCCGCTACCGCGACTCCGCGGTGGCGGGCATCCGCGCACTCCTCGACGTACCCCTGGAGGACGCGCGGATCGACGCCGTCCGGATGGGCACGACCGTCGCCACCAACGCCCTCCTGGAACGCAAGGGCGAGCCCACCGCCCTCGTCGTCACCCGCGGCTTCCGGGACGCGCTGCGCATCGCCTACCAGAACCGCCCGCGGATCTTCGCCCGGGAGATCGTGCTCCCCGAACTCCTGCACACGCGCGTGGTGGAGGTCGACGAGCGCCTCGCCGCCGACGGCACCGTCCTCACCCCGCCCGACCTGGACGCCCTGGAGGCGGAGCTGCGGCAGGTGTACGAGGAGGGCATCAGGTCGCTCGCCGTGGTGTGCATGCACAGCCATCTGCACCCCGCGCACGAACAGGCCGTCGGCCGCCTCGCCGCCCGGATCGGATTCCCGCAGATCTCCCTGTCCAGCGAGGTCAGCCCGCTGATGAAGCTCGTCCCGCGCGGCGACACGGCCGTCGTGGACGCCTACCTGTCGCCGGTCCTCAGGCGGTACGTCGACCGGGTCGCGGACCAACTCCGCGGCGTGCGGCTGATGTTCATGCAGTCCAACGGCGGGCTCGCCGAGGCCCACCAGTTCCGCGGCAAGGACGCCATCCTGTCCGGGCCCGCGGGCGGCATCGTCGGCATGGCCCGGATGTCGCGCCGCGCGGGCTTCGACAACGTCATCGGCTTCGACATGGGCGGCACCTCCACCGACGTCTCGCACTACGCGGGCGCGTACGAGCGGGTCTTCACCACCCAGATCGCCGGTGTGCGCCTGCGCGCCCCCATGCTGGACATCCACACCGTGGCCGCGGGCGGCGGCTCGGTCCTGCACTTCGACGGCAGCCGCTACCGCGTCGGCCCCGACTCGGCGGGCGCGGACCCGGGCCCCGCCTGCTACCGCGCCGGCGGACCGCTCACCGTGACCGACGCCAACGTGATGCTCGGCCGCATCCAACCCGACCACTTCCCACGGGTGTTCGGGCCCGACGGGGACCAGCCGCTGGACGCCGACCTGGTCCGCGAGCGGTTCGCCGCGCTCGCCGCCGAGATCCGCGAGGCCACGGGCGACGACCGCACGCCCGAGCAGGTCGCCGAGGGGTTCCTGCAGATCGCCGTCAACAACATCGCGGGCGCCGTGAAGCGGATCTCCGTGCAGAAGGGGCACGACGTCACGCGCTACGCCCTCACCACGTTCGGCGGGGCCGGGGGCCAGCACGCCTGCGCCGTCGCCGACTCCCTCGGCATCCGCACCGTCCTCGTACCGCCCATGGCCGGTGTGCTGTCCGCGCTCGGGATCGGGCTCGCCGACACCACCGCCATGCGGGAGCAGTCCGTCGAGGCGGCCCTGGCGGCGGAGTCGATGCCGCGCGTCGAGGAGACCGCGACCGCCCTGGAGGACGCCGCCCGCGCCGAACTGCACGCGGAGGACGTGCCGGAGGAGCACATCCGTGTCGTACGCCGCGCCCAGCTCCGCTACGACGGCACCGACACCGCCCTCACCGTCGCCCTCGACACCGGTCGACCCGAGGAGATGCGGCGGGAGTTCGAGGACCGGCACCGCACCACGTACTCCTTCACCCTGGACCGGCCGATCGTCGTCGAGGCGCTTTCCGTGGAGGCCACCGGCGTGACCGAACCCCCGGACCTGTCGACGCTCACGGCGCCGCCACGCGCGCGTGGAGCCGAAAAACAGCACCACGCGCGCGTGCACACGGGCGGGGCCCAGCGCGAAGTCCCCCTGCACCGGCGCGAAGACCTGGCCCCCGGCGAGCGCGTCGACGGCCCCGCGATCATCACCGAGGCCAACGCCACCACCGTCGTCGACGCGGGCTGGCGGGCGGAGACGAACGACGAGGGGCACCTGCTCATGGAGCGGATCGAGGCGGCCGAGGGCATCACCGCCGGAACCGAGGCCGACCCCGTACTCCTCGAAGTCTTCAACAACCTCTTCATGTCCATCGCCGAACAGATGGGCGCCCGCCTGGAGTCCACCGCCCAGTCAGTGAACATCAAGGAGCGCCTCGACTTCTCCTGCGCGCTGTTCGACCCGGACGGCAACCTCGTCGCCAACGCCCCGCACATCCCCGTGCACCTGGGCTCGATGGGCACCAGCGTCAAGGAGGTGATCCGGCGCCGCCCCGACATGCGCCCCGGCGACGCGTACGCCGTCAACGACCCGTACCACGGCGGCACCCACCTGCCCGACGTCACCGTCATCACACCCGTCTTCGACACGGCGGGGGAGCGGATCCTGTTCTACGTCGCCTCGCGCGGCCACCACGCCGAGATCGGCGGGATCGCCCCCGGCTCGATGCCCGCGAACAGCCGCCGCATCGAGGAGGAGGGCGTCCTCTTCGACAACTGGCTCCTCGCCGAGAACGGCCGCTTCCGCGAACGGGAGACGTACGAGCACCTCACGACCGCGCCGTACCCGTCCCGCAACCCGGACACCAACCTCGCCGACTTCCGCGCCCAGATCGCCGCCAACGCGAAGGGCGTCGAAGAGGTCGGCAGGATGATCGAGCACTTCGGGCTCGACGTCGTGCAGGCCTACATGAAGCACGTCCAGGACAACGCCGAGGCCGCCGTCCGCCGCGTGATCGACGCCCTCGACGACGGCTCGTACGCCTACGAGACGGACTCCGGCGCCGTCATCCGGGTCCGGGTCGGCGTCGACCGCGCGGACCGCTCCGCGACCGTCGACTTCACCGGCACGTCCGCGCAGCTCCCCGGCAACTTCAACGCCCCGTACGCGGTGGTCAACGCGGCCGTCCTGTACGTGTTCCGCACCCTCGTCGCCGACGACATCCCGCTCAACGACGGCTGCCTGCGCCCGCTGCGGATCGTCGTGCCGCCCGGTTCGATGCTCGCGCCCGAGCCGCCCGCCGCCGTCGTCGCCGGGAACGTGGAGACCTCGCAGGCCATCACGGGCGCCCTGTACGCGGCGCTCGGCGTGCAGGCGGAGGGCTCCGGCACGATGAACAACGTCACCTTCGGCAACGAGCGGTTCCAGTACTACGAGACCGTGGCCTCCGGCTCCGGCGCGGGCGACGGCTTCGACGGGGCGCCCGTGGTGCAGACCCACATGACCAACTCCCGCCTCACCGACCCCGAGGTCCTGGAGTGGCGGCTGCCCGTGCTCCTGGAGGAGTTCGCGGTCCGCGCGGGCAGCGGCGGCGCCGGACGCACCCGCGGCGGGGACGGGGCGGTGCGCCGCATCCGCTTCCGCGAGGCCATGACCGTCTCCACCCTGTCCGGCCACCGCCGTGTGCCCCCGTACGGCATGGCGGGCGGCGAGCCGGGCGCGCTCGGCGCGAACCGCGTCGAGCGGGCCGACGGCACGACCCTGGACCTGAAGGGCGCGGACTCGGCGGAGCTCGGCCCCGGCGACGTCCTGGTCGTGGAGACCCCGGGCGGTGGGGGATACGGAACTCCCTGACGGAGTGAGGGAGTTGAACCGGTTCGAGTGGCCGGACGGCCCCGGGACCGACAGGAACAGGTCGTCCCTGGCCACCCGTCGGTCCGGCAGATCGGCGCGAAGGTCCTGAAGTCGCCCGGAAGCCCGGCATCGTTCCGGCCACGATCGGCCTCCGGCGGTGAAGCGGAATCGGGGCGCCGCTAGAGTCTCCTGCGGAACTCGCCCACGTCAGCGGGGAGTTCAGCCCCTGTCGGCAAGCTGGAGTGGAGACCAATGGCGATCCTCGGGCGCTCGCAGCGGCGCAGGGCCGGCGTGGAACCGGTGACCCTGAAGATCCTCGTGGCCGGCGGCTTCGGCGTGGGCAAGACGACCCTCGTCGGCACGGTCAGCGAGATCAAGCCGCTGCGCACCGAGGAGACGCTCACCGAGGCCGGCCGCCCCGTGGACGACACGGCGGGCGTGGAGACCAAGAGCACCACGACCGTCGCCATGGACTTCGGCCGCATCACGCTCCGCGACGACCTCGTCCTGTACCTCTTCGGCACTCCCGGGCAGGATCGTTTCTGGTTCCTCTGGGACGAGCTGGCACAGGGCTCGCTCGGCGCCGTGGTGCTCGCCGACACCCGCCGCCTGGAGGACTGCTTCGCCGCCGTCGACTACTTCGAGCGGCGCGGCATCCCCTTCGCCGTCGGCGTCAACTGCTTCGAGGGCGCGGCCCGTTACCCCGCCGACATGGTCCGCCAGGCCCTCGACATCGACGAGCACGTCCCGGTCGTGCTGTGCGACGCCCGCGACCGCGAGTCCGTCAAGGAGGTCCTGGTCACCGTCGTACGGCACGCCGCGGCCCGCGCCAACGCCGCCCGCGAGCACGCCACCGGCTGACGCCCGGGCGCAGGCACCCGCCAGGACCCGTACGCACCACGGCCCGTACCCCCGCCGACCGGGGTACGAGCCGCGGTTCTCACCAGGGAGACGCCCGAGAGCTACCGGGCTACTCCCCGTCCTCCAGCCAGCCGAAGCTGCGCTCCACCGCGCGGCGCCAGTTGCGGTACTCGCGGTCGCGCACCTCGTCGGACATCCGCGGCTGCCACTCGGCGTCCTTCTGCCAGTGCGCCTTCAGCTCGTCCAGGTCGTTCCACACGCCCGTGGCGAGACCCGCCGCGTACGCCGCGCCCAGGCAGGTCGTCTCGGACACCTTCGGCCGGACCACCGGCACGTCGAGCACGTCTGCCTGATGCTGCATCAGCAGGTTGTTCTTCGTCATGCCGCCGTCGACCTTGAGCGTCGTGATCCGCACGCCCGAGTCCTGGTACATGGCGTCGACCACCTCACGCGTCTGCCAGCTCGTCGCCTCGAGCACCGCGCGGGCCAGGTGCGCCTTGGTCACGTACCGGGTCAGTCCGGTGACGACACCGCGCGCGTCCGAGCGCCAGTACGGGGCGAACAGGCCGGAGAACGCGGGCACGATGTACGCCCCGCCGTTGTCGTCGACGCTCGCGGCGAGCGGCTCGATCTCGTCGGCGCTGGAGATCAGGCCGAGCTGGTCGCGCAGCCACTGCACGAGCGCCCCGGTGATCGCGATGGACCCCTCCAGGCAGTAGACCGGGGCCTCCCCGCCGATCTGGTAGCCCATCGTCGTGAGCAGCCCGCTCTTCGACGGGACCGGCCTGTTCCCGGTGTTGAGCAGCAGGAAACTGCCCGTGCCGTACGTGTTCTTGGCGGTGCCCGTGTCGTAGCAGGCCTGCCCGAAGATCGCCGCCTGCTGGTCGCCGAGCGCGGACGCCACGGGCACCCCGGCGAGCTGTCCGACGGCCGTCCCGTACACCTCGGCCGACGACCGGATCTCCGGCAGCATCGCCTCGGGCACGTTCATCGCCGACAGGATCTGGCCGTCCCACTGGAGGGTCTCCAGATTCATCAGCATGGTCCGGCCGGCGTTGGTGACGTCGGTGACGTGCACGCCGCCGTCGGTGCCGCCGGTGAGGTTCCAGATCAGCCAGGAGTCGATCGTGCCGAACGCGATCTCGCCGCGTTCGGCACGTGCCCGCAGGCCCGGCACGTTGTCGAGCAGCCAGGCCGCCTTGGGCCCGGAGAAGTAGCTGGCGAGCGGCAGCCCAGTGGCGTCCCGGAACCGGTCCTGCCCGACATCGCCGCCGAGTTCGGTGCACAGCGCGGACGTACGGGTGTCCTGCCAGACGATCGCGTTGTGCACGGGCCTGCCGGTCGCGCGGTCCCACAGGACGGTCGTCTCGCGCTGGTTGGTGATGCCGAGCGCGCTCAGCTGTTCGGCCCGCAGGCCCGCCTTGGCGAGGGCGCCCGCGACGACGGCCTGCACCTTCGACCAGATCTCCGTCGCGTCGTGCTCCACCCAGCCGGGCTTGGGGAAGATCTGGCGGTGCTCACGCTGGTCGACGGCGACGATCGCACCGTCCTGGTTGAAGATGATGCAGCGGCTCGACGTGGTGCCCTGGTCGATCGCGGCGACGAACTTGTCCGTCATGAAGTCCCCTTGTCCCGGAGTACGGCTCGTTGTCCCGGAGTACCGCTCGTCGTCCCGGAACACGGCTCGGAGTGCGGCTCTGCGTACGACTGAGTACGACTCAGAAGGCGACGTTGAAGATGAGCCCGGAGAGCGCCCCGCCGATCAGCGGACCCGCGACGGGGATCCAGGAGTAACTCCAGTCGGAGCCGCCCTTGTTGGGGATCGGCAGTAGGGCGTGCGCGATGCGCGGGCCGAGGTCGCGGGCCGGGTTGATGGCGTATCCGGTGGGCCCGCCGAGCGAGAGGCCGATGCCGACGACCAGGAACGCGACGACGAGCGTGGCCGTGCCGGACTCGCCGAGGCCCTTGGTGAGGCCGAAGGCGAGGATCGGCAGGACGAGGCCGACGGTCGCGATGATCTCGGTGACGAGGTTGGCCCCGGTGTTGCGGATCTCCGGCGCGGTCGAGAAGATCCCGAGCGTCGGCAGGGCCTTCTCCTTGTCGGCGTTGGCCTGGAACTGCGCGTAGTACACGGCCCAGCAGAGCACCGCGCCGACGATCGCGCCGATCATCTGGCCGAGGATGTACAGCGGGACCTGGTCCCACTTGCCGGTGTCGACGGCGATGCCGAGCGTGACCGCCGGGTTGAGGTGCCCGCCGGACAGCGGCGCCGCCGTGTACGCCCCGGCCAGGACGCCGAAGCCCCAGCCGAACGCGATGACGACCCAGCCGGCCGACTTGGCCTTCGAGTGGTTGAGCGTGACGGCGGCGCAGACGCCGGCGCCGAACAAGATCAGGATCGCGGTGCCGATGATCTCACCGACGAGGACGTCCCCATTCGTGTACATGGCGGCTCCTTGGCCCATGCCCGGGGCCTTGCGCCCCGGTCCTCCGTGCAGGGTGCGTGCGTGGCTACGTCGGCCGAAGGCAGGAGAGCCCAAGGGTTCCCCGGCCCCGCCCGGCGTCCGTGACGAGCGTGCCGTCGCAGCCGAATCGCCCCTGGGAGTTGGCCTGTTGCCCCCTTGACGCCGAGCGGCGCCATGCCGGAAGTGCGGCGATGCCGACTGACACCCGGAAGTGTTCACCTGCGCTGTGACACCGTCAAGGTCACGGACGACAACGGTTCGAGCGGGCGTGCGCGGGCGTACTCGCGTCCGGCTTCTCGTGCCCGTGTTCGTGCTTGTGCTTGTGCCGTACCCGTACCCGTACTGGGGGTCGGGTTTCCCCTCAGGCCGTCGCCCGTCCTCCCGGCGCTCCCGCGCCGCCGCTGTGCCCGGCGCAGGGCGCCGCGACCTCGTGGCCGTACGAGGAGTCCTCGGGGCTTGCCCCGCGCGGTGCCGGGAAGTGCGCCGGAGCGGGAGGTTCCGGGCGCGTGCCGGGAGGTTCCGTGCGGGTGGCCGGAGCGGCGGGTTCCCAGCGGGCGGCGGGGGCGCCGCGGCGGACCCGATGGCCCTCCGTTCCGGCGCGCCCGACGACCCAGCTCGCCCCGCGCAGTGCCTTCGCGGCCTGCTTGAGCGGGGCGAGCCAGGCCGCGGCCTGACGGTGGTCGGCGACCGTGCCGGGCGGGCAGTCCACGGTCGCGACGGACAGCGTGACCTCGCGGCCGCCGGCCGACCAGGGCACGTCGAGTACGGCCGCGGCGACCGGTTCGAGTGCCTCGGGGGCGGCGAGGAGCACGAAGTCGTCGCCCCCGATGTGCCCGACCCGCACCTGCTCGGGCCCGCCGGTGCGCGCCGGGTCCGCGGCGACCGCCTTGAGCGCCGCGCCGACCTCCCGGATCAGGGTGTCCCCGGCGGCGAATCCGGCGCCGTCGTTGACCTTCTTGAAGTCGTCCACGTCGACCCAGCTCAGCGCGAACCGCCGCCCCTGCGCGATCCACCGGTCGACCTCGGCGGTCACGGCGTCCGAACCGGGCAGTCTGGTCAGCGGGTTGAGCCCCGCCGCCTCCTCGACCCGGTTCTCCGCGAGCGTCCGCACGAGGTCGGCCAGGCGCACGACCCCCACGGCCCGCCCCTCGCCGTCGACCACGGCCACGTCGTCGCCGGTACGGCTGCGCTCCCCGTCGGCCAGCAGGTCGAGGACCTCCCAGGCGGTCGCGTCGACGCCGACGGTCAGCGGCTCGTCGGCCAGGCGCGCCGCGGGCCGGTCCGCGTACAGGGCGTGCCCGTACCGCCCGGAGAGGGAGAGCAGGAAGCGGTCCCGGTCGACGGCGCGGACCGGCACCCCGCGCGTGTTCACCAGGAGGACGCCGGACACGTCGGGAGTGCCGGTGAGCAGCCCGCGCACCTGCCCGGCCGACGCGCTCGCCGGCAACAGGGCCGCGGGCCGCACGAACTGCCGTACCGAAGGCCCGACTTGAGGCGTCTCCGGAGCGGGCGGAGCCTTCACCTCCGGTACGTACACGTCGACGGCGGGCCGTCTGGCGGGCGGGGCGAACAGCTGGCCCTGGCCGAGCTGGGCCCCGGCCGCGAGGGCCGCAGCGCACTGCCGCTCCGTCTCGACGCCCTCGACGGCGAGCAGCGCGCCCAGCTCGTCGCACAGCGCCCGCATCGCGCGCACGGCGCCCGTGCGGGCCAGCAACGAGGCGTCCAGCTTGACGAGTTCGGGCGCGAGGTCGATGAGCAGCCGCAGCGGGGCGTCCCCGTCGCCGACGCCGTCCGCGCAGATCCGGAATCCGTCGCCGCGCAGCGCGGCCACACCGTCGAGGAGCGCGGGGTGGGGTACGTGTGTGAACGGCGGGCCGAGGTCGACGGTGACCTCCCAGGGCAGCCGGCCCGCCTCCTGGACGGCGTCCCGCAGCGCCGCGAGCCCGCCGAGGTCGGCGACGGTGCCCGCGAACACGTTGACGTGCAGGGGGAGCAGCGACTCCTGGCGGGCGGCGGCACGCACGGCGAACGCGGCGAGCCGACCGTCGAGTTCGGGGTCGCGCCGGGCCTCGGCCAGGATGTCCCCGGACTCCGGGCGGGCCAGTATCTCCTGTGCGGCGATGGCTCCTGTCGCCAGATTGACGACGGGCTGGAAGGCGAAGCGGAGGGAGTCCGACCAGACAGGCACGGCAGAATGATGCCGCGCCCGAGCGCCTCCCGGAGCCCAGTTCATGAGCTGTTCACGCAGCTTTTCCGCTTCGTCACTCTCTGTACGAACGGCCCGCGCGGTAAGGCGAGTTCACCGCCCTGACCTGCGCCGACTCCGGCGCGCGACCCGGGCCGCCCGGCCTCGCTCAGCGCACTGCGATCACCGAGGAGCCGTGCCCGAACAGCCCCTGGTTCGCGGTCACGCCGACCCGGGCCCCCACCACCTGCCGCGCTCCCGCCGTGCCGCGCAACTGCCGGACCAGCTCGCAGACCTGAGCGATGGCCTGCGCCGGCACGGCCTCCCCGAAGGACGCAAGCCCTCCGCTGGGATTGACCGGAATACGTCCACCGAGCGTGGTCGCGCCGTCCCGCAGCAGCTTCGCCGCCTCGCCCTCGCCGCACAGCCCGAGGTCCTCGTACCACTGCAGCTCAAGCGCGGTCGACAGGTCGTACACCTCCGCGAGCGAGAGCTCCTCCGGGCCGATGCCCGCCTCCTCGTACGCGGCGTGCGCGATCGCCGAGCGGAACGGGCGCTCGGGCGGGGCGACGGCGGCGGCCGAGTCGGTCGCGATGTCCGGCAGGTCGAGGACGGTCTGCGGGTACTCCGGCGTCACCGTCGACACGGCCCGGATGCGCACCGGGTCGGGCCTGCCGTGCCTGCGCGCGAAGTCGAGGCTGGACAGGACGAGCGCCGCAGCGCCGTCGGAGGTCGCGCAGATGTCGAGCAGCCGCAGCGGATCGGCGACGACCGCGGAATCCGCAACCTCCTTTGTAGTGACGGTTTTGCGGTAGCGGGCGTGGGGGTTGAGCGCGCCCATCGCCGCGTTCTTCACCTTGACCTGCGCGAAGTCGTCGAGCGTGTCCCCGTGCAGCGCCATCCGGCGGCGCGCGTACAGCCCGAAGTAGGCCGGGTTGGTGGCGCCGAGCACCCGGAACCGCAGCCAGTCGGGGTCGTCGGGCCGGTCGCCGCCCGCCGGGCGGAAGAACCCCTTCGGCGCGGCGTCCGCCCCCACCACGAGGACCACGTCCGCGAACCCGGCGAGGATCTGCGTCCGCGCCGTCTGCACGGCCTGCGCGCCCGAGGCGCAGGCCGCGTACACGCTGGTCACGCGCGCGCCCTGCCAGCCCAGCGCCTTCGCGAACGTCGCGCCGGCCACGTAGCCGGGATAGCCGCCCCGCACCGTGTCCGCGCCGACGACCGAGCCCACGTCCCGCCAGTCGACCCCGGCGTCCGCGAGCGCGTCCCGCGCGGCCTTCACGCCGTACTCGACGAAGCTGCGGCCCCACTTGCCCCACGGGTGCATCGCGGCGCCGAGCACCGCCACGTCGCGCGTCGCGCTCATCGGCCGCTCACCGGCTTCCAGTGCCAGGTCGTCCAGACGGTGTCGGCGTCCTCGTTCAGGACGCCCGGAACCGCCTCCACCTCCATGCCGACCGCCAGCCCGTCCGGAGTCACCCCCGGCACGGCCTGCCCGAGCACCACCATCCGCTCCGCCTCCAGCTCCACCGCGACGAGCGTGTACGGCTCCCAGTCCCGCTCCGGATCGGACACGTACGGGGCGGGAGGCCGATAGCGCCCGTCGGTGTACGACCAGACGCGGCCGCGCTTCGACAGCGGCACCTCGGCCAGCTCGCCGCCCGCGCAGCCCGGGTTGCGGCAGTGCGTGTCCTCGCGCGGGAAGAACACCGACCCGCAGGCCGCGCAGCGGGTGCCGAGCAGCCGGAACGCCTCGCCCTCCCCGCTGAACCAGTCGGCCACGACGGGTGTCCGTTCACTCGGCTGACGCGTCAAGGTCCCTCCCCGGCGATAGATCTGACGGGTTGTCAGAACAGCGCAGTGTCCGCAGTGTGGCACGCCCGGCCCGCACCGAACAGGGTGCGGTCCGGGCGAACCGGGCGCCATGGGAGGCGGATTTCGGGTGGCTCGGGCGTCAGTGGCTCAACGACCGCCGCGACACCGGGAAGTCGAAGTACGTCTCCGGGAACACCTCAGGCTTGTACGTGAAGTGCCACCATTCCTCCGGAAGGTTGACGAAACCCTGCTCCGCGAGCGTCCCCCGCAACAGGTCCCGGTTGGCGCGCTGCTCGCCCGTGATCCTCGGGTCGTCGGTGTGCGACAGCGTGTCGAAGCAGTCGAAACCCGTGCCCATGTCCACGGAGTTGTCCGGGAACCGCTCGTCCTGCGGCGCGTAGCAGGGCACCAACGGCTCACCCGGCACGTACGGGCGCGTGGGCGCGGCGGGCAGCTTCACGACGGTCAGGTCGACGGTCGAGCCGCGGCTGTGCCCCGACTTCTCCGCGATGTAACCGTCCGCGAACAGCCGGGACTTGTCGACCTGCGGATAGAACTCGGCCTTCATCCGCTCGTCGTCCAGGTCCTTCGCCCAGCGCACGAAGTGGTCCACCGCGCGCTGCGGCCGATAACAGTCGTACACCTTCAGGGAGTAGCCCTGCCGCAGCAGCTTGCTCTGCGCCTCGTGCAGGGCCTCGGCGGCCGGCTCGGTGAGGATGCACATCGGCTGCCGGTAGCCGTCGATCGGGTCGCCCACGAAGTTGTGGTCCGTGGTGTATCTGATCTCCTGCAGGATCGTCGGATCCACGTCCCGCAACGCCACGAACGCGTCCGGAGCGGTCGGTTCGGGCCTCGCCTGGGCCGGGGACGGCGTGACGGCGAGCGCCAGCGTCGTGGCGGCGGCGACGGCGAGGGCACGGAGGAAGGAAGTCGGCTTCATGGCCCTCGTCTACCAGGTGCGGGAGCCGTCCGAAAGATCGGCGCCGCTCCGGGCCCGCCTCGACCCGGACGTACGGTGCCGGGCCCGGCCGTTCGGATACCCTCCGCGCGTGTCCGACCCACAGCCCCAACACCCCGCCGCCCGCCCCGAGAAGGGCTCGCACTGCGCTACATGCGGCGCCCCGTACGCCCCCGGAGCCCCCTGGCCGCGCCGCTGCGCCTCCTGCGGCGACTCGGCTTACCGCAACCCCCTGCCCGTCGCGGTCGCGCTCCTGCCGGTCCGTACGCCCGCGGCCGACCGCGGCCCCGGGAGCCCCGCCTGCGGCCTCGTCGTCGTCACCCGCGCCATCGAACCCGCACGCGGCACGCTCGCCCTGCCCGGCGGATTCATCGACCACCGCGAGGACTGGCGGCACGCCGTCGTCCGCGAACTCGCCGAGGAGACCGGCATCCGCGCCGACGCCGCCGACGTCGCCCTCGCCGACGCCCTCAGCTCCCCCGAAGGCCACCTGCTCCTCTTCGGACTCCTCCCGGCACGCCCGGTCGACGCCCTGCCCGAGCCCACGGCCACGGACGAGACGCACGGCTGGGAGATCCTGACGGGGGCACGCGAACTCGGCTTCCCCCTGCACACGACCGCGGCCCGCCGATGGTTCGCGGGCGAGTACACGCGCGTGCGGGAACACGGGGCCGGGACGTGAACGGGGCGCCGCCATCCCGGAACGCGCGCCTCAGTCCGCCGCGTCAAGCCCCCGCACCCGCACCCCCTCCGTGACCTCCCGCAACTCGCCGTCCCCGCAGTCCCGTTCGACCACCACCCGGCCCCCACCCGCACACCGCGACACATACCGCTCGACCTCCGGCGCCTCCCAGCCCTCGCCCGTGTCCCGCACCACGAGACCCGAACCCGTACGGCCCCGCGCGGGCGCCCACACCTCCAGCTCCAGCCGACCGTCCGCCCCCGTCACGGGCAGCACCGAACCCGCGCGCGCGAGCACCGGAATCCGCGACAGCGGCGCATCGACCAGCACCTGCCCGGGCCCCTCGTACGCCCGGCCCGTGGCCGTGTCGTACCAGCGCCCGCGCGGCAGCCGCACCGCACGCCGCGTCACGCCCGGCTCCAGGACCGGCGCCACCAACAGCGCGTCCCCGACCAGAAACGCGTCCTCGCAGTCCCGCAGAGACCGCTCCTCCGGAGCCGCCCACCACAGCGGCCGCACATAGGGAGCGCCCGTCCGCTGCGCCAGCTGCGAAAGCGTCACCCAATAAGGGAGGAGCCGCCGCCGCTCATCCAGCACCACGCGCGCGTGGCGCAGGGTTTCCGCACCGAACTCCCACGGCTCCCTGCGCCCCGCGCGCATCGCCGCGTGCGTACGGAACAACGGCAGGAACGCGCCCAGTTGAAGCCACCGCAGATACAGCTCCGGCGACGGGCTCCCGTCGAACCCGCCCACATCCGGCCCCGAGTACGGCACCCCGCACAGCCCCAGGCCCAGCACCAACGACAGCGAGGCCCGCAACCCCGGCCAGCCCGTCGCCACGTCCCCCGACCACGTACCGCCGTAACGCTGCAGACCCACCCAGCCGGACCGGGAGAACAGGAACGGCCGCTCGTCCGGGCGCAGCCGCCGCAGCCCCTCGTACGCCGCCTGCGCCATGCACAGGCCGTACACGTTGTGCGCCTCCCGGTGGTCCCCGCCACGGCCTTCCAGGGCGTGCCGGGCCGACCTCGGCAGCGTCGGATCGCCGAACGCCCCGAACGACACCGGCTCGTTCATGTCGTGCCAGAACCCGGCGAAGCCCTGCCCCAGCCGCTCCTCGTACAGCCCGCCCCACCAGCGCCGCACCCGCGGCGACGTGAAGTCCGGGTACACCGACTCACCCGGCCACACCAGACCCTCCACGACCCGCCCCCGCGCATCCCGCACGAACGCGTCGGCAGCCCGGCCGGACGCGTACGTCTCGTCGTCCGGGTCCGCCTTCACCGCCGGGTCCACGATCGACACCAGCCGCACCCCGTCCTCGGCCAGATCCTTCGCCAGCACCGGCAGATCCGGAAAACGCTCACTGTCGACCGTGAACACCCGGTGCTCGTCGTAGTGATCGATGTCCAAGTGCAGCGCACTCAGCGGAAGTTCATGTTCCCGATAGCCCGAGACGACCCGCCGCACCTCCCGCTCACTGCCGAACCCCCACCGCGCGTGCTGATACCCGAGCGCCCAAGCGGGCGGCACCGCAGGGGATCCGGTCAGCGAGGCGAAAACCTGCAGCACGCGCGCGGGGGCGCCGACCACCACCCAGCACCGCAGCGGCCCCCCGTCCATCCGCAACTCGCTGCACCCCGGCCGGTCGTGCCCGGAACCCGCGCCCTCCTCGCCCTCCCGCAGCCGCACCGTGCCGTCCCAGGTGTTGTCGTGGAACGCCAGATGCGTGCCGACGTCCGCGACCACCATCTGCACCGGCATCGTCAACGACAACGGATCGTCCTGCGGCCCGAACGACCCCGCCGGATCGGTGTTCCACAGCCGGTACGACCCGTCCCGCAGCCGCGGCCCGCCCGCCCGGCCGCCGAGCCCGAAGAACCGCGCGTCCGGCGCCACTTCGGACCGCTGCAGCCACCGCGCGGGGCCCCCGGCCACCGGCTCCCACCACCGCGGCGGCAGATCCCGCCGCACCACCACACCGCCCGGCGTCCGCACCTCCACCGCGCCGTGCCGCGACACCACCACCGTCACCCGCTCCGAGACGACCCGCCAGCCGCCCTCCTTGTCCGGCTCCAGGACCGCCCGCGGATCCGCCTCGGGCCCCGCACCGACCACCGCGTACGACGGCTCCTGCCCGGCCCCGTCCCAGCCCCAGAACACCGCACCGCCGGCCGTCACCCGCACCCGCAGCTCCGCCCGCGCGAACCGGATCACCCCGCCCCCGGGCCCCGGCTCCACGCCCGTCACCGCCCCCGGCACCCGCGCCCGTTCCGCACCCCTGCGCGGCAGCCCCACCGCGTCCGTCCGGCTCCGCCGCCACGCCGACCGCACCGCGCGCCACCCGCGCGCCGTACCCACCACAGAAACCGCCTTCACCGACCGCACCAGGTCCTGACCGTTCATGCAGCTCAGCCTGCCAGCACGCGCGCGTGCGGCGTAGCGCGTTCATCCGCCGTTCACCCGTGGCCGGACCACACCTTCACGCCACGGACTGTGGGGGAGCAGCCCTGGTGCCGGAGACGATCACATGGCATCGTCCGTACAGCCGCGTCACGCGCACCACCCCTGTACGTGCGCGTGCCGGACGCACACACCGCGTACAGCTTGGGAGCCGCCCCATGTCCACCGCCGCACCGCAGCCGCAGCCGCTCTGGCAGCCCGGCCCCGACCGCGTCGAAGCAGCCGCGATCACCCGCTTCCAGAGCTGGGCCGCCGAACGCCACGGCGCCCCCGCGGAAGGCGGCTACGAGGCCCTGCACCGCTGGTCGGTGGAACATCTGGAGACCTTCTGGGAAGCCGTCGTCGACTGGTTCGACATCCGCTTCGCCACTCCCTACGCGCGCGTGCTCGGCGACCGCACCATGCCCGGCGCCCAGTGGTTCCCCGGCGCCACCCTCAACTACGCCGAACACGCCCTGCGCGCCGCCGCCGACCGCCCCGACGCCCCCGCGCTCCTCGCCGTCGACGAGACCCACGAGACCCGCACCGTCACCTGGGCCGAACTCCGCCGCCAGGTCGGCTCCCTCGCCGCCGAACTCCGCGCACTCGGCGTCCGCCCCGGCGACCGCGTCTCCGGCTACCTGCCGAACATCCCCGAGGCCGCCGTCGCCCTCCTTGCCACCGCCGCCGTCGGCGCCGTCTGGACCTCCTGCGCCCCCGACTTCGGCGCCCGCAGCGTCCTCGACCGCTTCCAACAGGTCGAGCCCGTCGTCCTGTTCACCGTCGACGGCTACCGCTACGGCGGCAAGGAGCACGACCGCCGCGACACCGTCGCCGAACTCCGCGCCGAACTCCCCACCCTGCGCGCCGTCGTGCACATCCCCCTGCTCGGCACCGACGCCCCCGAGGGCGCCCTCACCTGGTCGGCACTCACCGAAGGTGACACGGATCCCGTCTTCGAACAGGTCCCCTTCGACCACCCCCTGTGGGTCCTGTACTCCTCCGGTACCACCGGCCTCCCCAAGGCCATCGTCCAGTCCCAGGGCGGCATCCTCGTCGAGCACTTCAAACAGCTCGGCCTGCACTGCGACCTCGGCCCCGACGACCGCTTCTTCTGGTACACGTCCACCGGCTGGATGATGTGGAACTTCCTTGTCTCCGGCCTCCTCACCGGCACCACCGTCGTCCTCTACGACGGCAGCCCCGGCTACCCCGAGACCGGCGCCCAGTGGTCCGTCGCCGAACGCACCGGCGCCACCCTCTTCGGCACCTCCGCCGCGTACGTCATGGCCTGCCGCAAGGCCGACGTCCACCCCGCCCGCGACCACGACCTCTCCCAGGTCAAGTGCGTCGCCACCACCGGCTCCCCGCTCCCGCCCGACGGCTTCCGCTGGCTCCACGACGAGGTCGGCGAGGACGTCTGGATCGCCTCCGTCAGCGGCGGCACCGACGTCTGCTCCTGCTTCGCCGGCGCCGTCCCCACCCTCCCCGTGCACATCGGCGAACTCCAGGCCCCCTGCCTCGGCACCGACCTCCAGGCCTGGGACCCGCAGGGCAAGCCCCTCACCGACGAGGTCGGCGAACTCGTCGTCACCAACCCCATGCCGTCCATGCCGATCCACTTCTGGAACGACCCCGACGGCAGCCGCTACCACGACAGCTACTTCGACACCTACCCCGGCGTCTGGCGCCACGGCGACTGGATCACCCTCACCTCCCGCGGCTCCGTCGTCATCCACGGCCGCTCCGACTCCACCCTCAACCGCCAAGGCGTACGCATGGGTTCGGCCGACATCTACGAAGTCGTCGAGCGCCTACCGGAGATCCGCGAATCCCTCGTCATCGGCGCCGAACAGCCCGACGGCGGCTACTGGATGCCCCTCTTCGTCCACCTCGCCCCCGGCGCCTCCCTCGACGACGCCCTCCGCGACAAGATCAAGCGGACCATCCGCGCCGAGCTCTCGCCGCGCCACGTCCCCGACGAGGTCATCGAGGTCCCCGGCATCCCGCACACCCTCACCGGCAAGCGCATCGAGGTTCCGGTCAAGCGCCTCCTCCAGGGCACACCCCTGGAAAAGGCGGTCAACCCCGGCTCGGTCGACAACCTCGACCTCCTCCGCTTCTACGCCGACCTGGCCCGCACCCGAGGCTGAACCACCCGACCCCGACGCCGTTGTCAGTCCCCCTCGTTACGGTGAGTGAGCATCGTTCGACACTGTCCACGGGGGACACATGACACACGCCGAGCACGACACCACCCAGCACACCCTGCGCCGCGAAGTCGCCGGAACCATCGGCCTGTTGGCCGACCCGGACGACTTCGCGGCCATGCGCCGGTACGACACGTTCACATTCCGCGACCACGACGGCTACCTCCGCGAGGTGGAGCGCCTGCTCCGCACCCTCGCCGCCGAGGGCCGCCACACCACCCTCGCCCTCTTCGACCCGGAGGAGTACGCACAGTTCTGCACGGAAACCGGCCTCGACCCGGACACCCCTGACGGCCGCTCCCGCTTCACCGCCGAACTCGCGGCCACAAGCCCCACGGTCACCTACGACGGCCGCCCCCTCGGCGACCTCGTCCCGGACCTCCTGGACGAGTCCCTGCGCCACTCCACCATCGAGTACGCGGAACGCCTCCTGGCCGACACCGGCCGCTGCGCCGACTGCGGCGAGGACATCGGCCTCGCCGCCTTCACCCGCGCGGCACTCCTGCTGAGCCGCATCCTCGACACGGCCACACCCGGCATGCAGCACATCGTCTGCAGCGTCACCCTCGACACCACACCGCTCCTCGGCTCCCTGCACGCCGAGCGCACCGCGGACGGCCTGCTGCACCTGGACGAGACCGAGGCCCTCGAAGTCACCACGGTCCTCGCCGTGGGCATCGCCAAGCAGAGCCCCGGCGGCCTCGTCCAACGCACCACGGCACCCGGCCGCCCCGACCGCGTCTGCGGCTGGCGCCTCCACGGCGAACACCTGAAACCTCTCACCGAGGCCCAGGTCTTCGACGCCTACTGCACGGACGCCCACACCGGCGACCCCGTCCCACCGGAACCGGGCCTCGACTACGCCCAGGCCCCTGACCTGGGTCCGTACAACGACCCGCACACTCACTGACCGACCCCGACAACGCGTAAGGGTGCCCCACCGAAGTGGGACACCCTTACGCACACAACGACCAGCCGGAATCCGGCAGTTCGTTCACTCCCCGGACAGCACCGCCTGCGCGGCCGCCCGCGCCTCGTCGGCGGAGTCCGCGGCCCGAGCGGCAGCCGCAGCCCGCTCGCACTGCGCCAGCGTGTACTTCGCGAGCGTCGCGCGCACGTACGGAATGGACGCGGCACCCATCGACAGGGAGGTGACACCCAGACCGGTCAGCACACAGGCGAGCACCGGGTCCGACGCGGCCTCACCGCACACACCGCAGCTCTTGCCCTCGGCCCTGGCCGCCTCGGCGGACAGCGACACCAGGTCGAGCAGCGCCGGCTGCCACGGGTCCTGCAGCCGCGACACCGCACCGACCTGCCGGTCGGCCGCAAAGGTGTACTGCGCAAGGTCGTTGGTCCCCAGCGAAAGGAACTCGACCTCCTGCAGAATCGACCGGGCCCGCAGCGCGGCCGACGGAATCTCCACCATCGCACCGAACTTGGCCTGCAGCCCCGCCGCCCGACAGGCGTCCGCGAACGCCTTCGCGTCCAGCCGGTCCGCCACCATCGGCGCCATGACCTCGAGGTACACCGGCAGCCCCTCGGCCGCCTTGGCCAGCGCGGTCAACTGCGTACGCAGCACCTCGGGGTGGTCGAGCAGCGTCCGCAGACCCCGCACGCCCAGCGCCGGGTTCGGCTCGTCAGCAGGCGTCAGGAAGTCCAGCGGCTTGTCGGCGCCCGCGTCCAGCACACGCACGACGACGCGGCCCTCGGGGAACGCCTCCAGCACCTGCCGGTACGCCTCGACCTGCTTCTCCTCGGACGGCGCCTTCTTGCTGTCGTCCAGGAACAGGAACTCGGTGCGGAACAGGCCCACACCCTCGGCCCCGGCCTCGACCGCCGCGGGCACGTCGGAAGGACCGCCCACGTTGGCGAGCAGCGGCACCTTGTGCCCGTCGGACGTGGCGCCCGGCCCGGTCGAAGCGGCCAGAGCGGCCTTCCGCTCCTCGGCCTGCTTCTCCAGCTCGGCCTTCTTCTCGGCGCTCGGGCTCACGAAGATCTCACCCGTGCTGCCGTCCACCGCGATCACCGTGCCCTCGGCCAGCTCACCGGCGCCGGGCAGCGCCACCACGGCAGGCACACCGAGCGCCCGCGCGAGGATCGCACTGTGACTGGTCGGCCCGCCTTCCTCGGTGACGAAGCCGAGCACGAGCGTCGGGTCGAGCAGAGCGGTGTCCGCCGGCGCCAGGTCCCGCGCGATCAGCACGTACGGCTCGTCGCTGTCCGGCACACCGGGCATCGGAACGCCGAGCAGCCGCGCCACGATCCGGTTCCGCACGTCGTCGAGGTCGGCGACGCGGCCCGCCATGTACTCGCCCGCGCCCGCGAGCAGCTCGCGGTAGTGCGAGAAGGCGTCGTAGACACCGCGCTCGGCGGTGCTGCCGACGGCGATCCGCCGGTCCACGTCCGCGATGAGCTCCGGGTCCTGCGCGATCATCGCCTGCGCCTCGAGCACGGCCTGCGCCTCACCGCCGGCCAGGTTGCCGCGCGCGATGAGGTCGGCGGCGACCGCTTCGACGGCCTGACGGGCGCGCCCCTGTTCGCGCTCCGCCTCCTCGGCCGGAATCTGCTTCGCCGGCGGCTCGAGCACCGCGGTCCCCATGTGCCGTACTTCGCCGATCGCCACACCGTGGCTCACGCCGACGCCTCGCAGCGTTGTCTCCATTTCACCCGTCTCCGATAGATGCGGCGGTGCACCCCGCCGCGATGGATGTCGTTCTCGGCGCCCGTTCCCGGGCTGACGTCACTGCCAGCTGAAGAGCTCGTCGCCGGCCTTCACGTCGCCGTCCTCCACGACATTGGAGAGGGATTCGGCCGTGGCCTCGAGCGCCACGATCGGGCACACCGGAGACTTGCCGGCGGCCTCTACGCCGGCCGGGTCCCAACGCACGATCGCCTGACCGCGCTGCACGGTGTCCCCCTTGTTCACGAGCAGCTCGAAGCCCTCGCCGTTGAGCTGCACGGTGTCGATGCCCAGGTGCGTCAGCACACCGTGGCCCTGCTCGTCGACGACGACGAACGCGTGCGGGTGCAGAGAGACGACGATGCCGGCGACGGGAGCGACGGCCTCCGAAGGCTCGCGCGCGGGATCAATGGCGGTACCGGGTCCCACCATCGCGCCGGAGAACACCGGGTCGGGCACTGCGCTCAGCCCGATTGCACGTCCAGCAAGAGGGGACGTCACGGTCGTCATGGGGAGCCTCCCAGGGGTGGAGAGTCATTAGCGCCGTCACTACCTGTCCACGACGGCGCACTGTTCAGAAGCGTAAGTCATATGAAGTCCCGGTTCCGCACAACTGGTCCCAGTTGGCAGGCGTACGACGTACCGCAATCGATTTGCGTCCACTACCAGTGACATGTACTGTCGGACTCCTGCCTGAGGCCGCACAGCGCGCCAAGCACTCAAAGCCTCGGCGGCATCCTCATCAAGTTCGATCCTATCCATGGATCCGGTTCTGCATGCTCGCAGAGACCGCGGTCAGGGAGACGGAAAAAGCCTGATAGAGTTTGGAAACACCGAAGGGAAGCGCCCGGAGGAAAGCCCCAGCGGGTGAGTACAAAGGAAGCGTCCGTTCCTTGAGAACTCAACAGCGTGCCAAAAGTCAACGCCAGATATGTTGATACCCCGTCTCTCAGAGACGAGGTTCCTTTGTAAAA
>NZ_JBJURH010000033.1:0-67962 GCF_046098215.1 Streptomyces sp. Da 82-17 | reverse complement strand
GGTGGGGCGGGGGGAGGCGGGCGGCTTCGCGAAGCCGGAGCCGGGGCCGGAGCTGCTCGATTCGGGACCGGAGTCGGAGCCCGTGCCGCAGGCGGTCAGCAGGAGCGTCCCGGCGAGCGCGAACACGCCTGCCGCACGCGGGAGTCGAGCCTTCACTCGGTACCTCCCGTCGTGCCGCCCTCGTCGGCGGCGGCCGGAACGAAGGCAGCCGTGGAGAACGTACGGGCCGGGCGTGCGGCGAGGCCGTTCTTCGTGCCGCGGAACACCGCGACCTCGTCCTTCGCGCCGCCGCTGTGGGTGCGGACGACGAGGTCGTCGAGCCCGTCCCCGTCGAAGTCGGCGACCGCGAGGACGTCCCGCGTGCCCTCGGCCCCCGTCCGCGGCACGGCGGAGCGCCGGGCGCCCCGGAACACGTACGGGCCCTTCGGGCCGCCCGTGCCGACGACCAGCTCGGTGCGGCCGTCGCCGTCCAGGTCGCCGGTGCGCAGGGCGGCCGCGCGGACGTCGAGCGCACCCCGCCCGGAGGGAGCGCCGCGCCCGGAGCCGGTGCCGGTGCCGGTGCCGCGCCCGGCGCCCGCCGCGCCCACGTCGTACCGCAGCCCGACCCGGCGCTCCCCGGCGACCGCCGCGTCCAGGGCCTCGCCCCGCCCGAACCGGCCGAAGACCACGTCCCGGCCCGCCGGGAACGCCGACCCGGTCCGCGTCGGCCCGGCCGGACCGCCGAGGGCGAGGCTGCTGCGCGCCGTGCCGCCCGAGGCGTGCACCACCAGGTCGTCGCGCCCGTCCCCGTTCACGTCGCGCGCCGGACCGCGCAGGACCGTGCCGGGGGCGGGCAGGAGCGTGCCGGAGCGCGGGGCGCCGCGCCGTGCGCCGGACTGGGCGAACGGGCCGCGCAGAAAGCTGATCCGCGCGTTGCTGGCATGCACGACCAGGTCGGCGCCGCCGTCCCCGTCGAAGTCGCCGCACACCGGCTGGTCCGACCACTCGTTGCCGTACCGGGCGGCGGCGGGGACGGCCAGCTTCACGGCCTTCCCGGTGAGCCCGTCGGGCGAGCCGAAGAGCAGCTGCAGCGGTACGGGCGGCCGGCCGACGCCGTCGTACGGCGGGTCGGTGGCGACGACCAGGTCGGTGAAGCCGTCCGCGTCCAGGTCGCAGCGCGCCGCCGCGTCGAACGCCGCGGGCAGCTCGCCCGCGGTGGGCGCGGCCTGCTCGGCGGGGTCGAGGAGTTGGCGGGCGCGCACGTCGGGGAGCCCGCCGCGGACGCCGTACGCGATGCCGATGCCCGCGTCGTCGCCGTGCCCGTCGTGCACGAGGTCGTCGAGGACCAGGTCGCGCAGGCCGTCGCCGTTGAAGTCGTCCCCGCGCGCGGCGAGCCGGCTGCCCTTGCCGTGCGGCACGGGGAGGAGGGGCACGGCGGAGGCGGCGCTCCCGGCCTTCGCGCGCGGCGCCGGTTCCGGTTCCGTACCGCCGGCGCACGCGGTGACCAGCAGCGCGCAGCCCAGCGCGAGCGCCCCGCCGCGAAGACGAGCCCGCCGTACGGGTCTCCACCCTCTCGGGCAGCCCTCACCCATGTCCCACCCCACCCCTCCAGCACACGAGGCGCTCACCATACGGCGAAGGGGGCCGCCCAGGCGGGCGGCCCCCTTCAACTGCGTACGGCCAACTGTCCCGTACGAGCGGTTACTTGACCGGCTCGGGCTCCGGTGCGTCCTCCGACTCGTCCTCACCGGCCGGGTCGACCGGCGTCTTGACCGATTCGAGCAGCAGCTGGGAGACGTCGACGACCTGGAGGGACTCCTTGGCCTTGCCGTCGTTCTTCTTGCCGTTGACCGAGTCGGTCAGCATGACGAGGCAGAACGGGCAGGCGGTGGAGACGATGTCCGGGTTCAACGACAGCGCCTCGTCCACACGTTCCGTGTTGATGCGCTTGCCGATGCGCTCTTCCATCCACATCCGGGCGCCGCCGGCGCCGCAGCAGAAGCCGCGCTCCTTGTGGCGGTGCATCTCCTCGTTGCGCAGGCCCGGGACCTTGCCGATGATCTCGCGCGGCGGCGTGTAGATCTTGTTGTGGCGGCCCAGGTAGCAGGGGTCGTGGTAGGTGATCAGACCCTCGACCGGGGTGACGGGGATGAGCTTGCCCTCGTCGATGAGGTGCTGCAGCAGCTGGGTGTGGTGGATGACCTCGTAGTCGCCGCCGAGCTGCGGGTACTCGTTGCCGAGGGTGTTGAGGCAGTGCGGGCAGGTCGCGACGATCTTCTTCGCGGACTTGGGCTTCTTGGTGCTCTCGTCCTCGTCGTCCTCGCCGAACGCGGCGTTCAGCGTGGCCACGTTCTCCATGCCGAGCTCCTGGAAGAGGGGCTCGTTGCCGAGACGCCGTGCGGAGTCACCGGTGCACTTCTCGTCGCCGCCCATGATCGCGAACTTGACGCCCGCGATGTGCAGCAGCTCGGCGAAGGCCTTGGTGGTCTTCTTGGCGCGGTCCTCCAGGGCGCCGGCGCAGCCGACCCAGTACAGGTACTCGACCTCGGTGAGGTCGTCGATCGTCTTGCCGACGACCGGCACCTCGAAGTCGACCTCCTTGGTCCACTCCAGGCGCTGCTTCTTGGCGAGACCCCAGGGGTTGCCCTTCTTCTCCAGGTTCTTGAGCATCGTGCCCGCCTCGGACGGGAACGCGGACTCGATCATCACCTGGTAGCGGCGCATGTCGACGATGTGGTCGACGTGCTCGATGTCGACCGGGCACTGCTCGACACAGGCGCCGCAGGTGGTGCAGGACCACAGCACGTCCGGGTCGATCACACCGTTCTCCTCGACGGTGCCGATCAGCGGACGCTCGGCCTCGGCGAGGGCGGCGGCCGGGACGTCGGCGAGCTGCTCGGCCGAGGCCTTCTCCTCGCCCTCCATGGTCTTGCCGCCGCCGGCCAGCAGGTACGGGGCCTTGGCGTGCGCGTGGTCGCGCAGCGACATGATCAGCAGCTTCGGGGAGAGCGGCTTGCCGGTGTTCCAGGCGGGGCACTGCGACTGGCAGCGGCCGCACTCGGTGCAGGTGGAGAAGTCGAGCAGGCCCTTCCAGGAGAACTGCTCGACCTGGCTGACGCCGAAGGTGTCGTCCTCGCCCGGGTCCTCGAAGTCGATCTCCTTGCCGCCCGAGGTCATCGGGAGCAGCGCGCCGAGCGAGGTCTCGCCGTCGGCGTTCCGCTTGAACCAGATGTTCGGGAAGGCCAGGAACCGGTGCCAGGCGACACCCATGTCGGTCTTCAGGGCGACCGTGATCATCCAGATGAAGGAGGTCGCGATCTTCAGCCCGGCGAAGAAGTACGTGAGGTTCTGCAGCGTCGAGAGGTCGAGCCCCTCAAGTGCGTGGACGACCGGGTACGAGATGAAGAACGAGGCCTCGTAGCTGTCGACGTGGTGCTGGGCGCCCTCGAGCGCGTGCAGCATGAAGATGCAGACGCCGACGATGAGGATGACGCCCTCGACGAAGTACGCCTGGCCGGTGTTGGAGCCCGCGAAGCGGGACTTGCGGCCGGGCTTGCCGGGCCGGTTCAGCTGCCGGATCACGATCAGCGTGAGGATGCCGAGCACCGTCATCGTGCCGAGGAACTCGACGAAGACGTTGTACGGCGCCCAGTCGCCGATGATCGGCAGCAGCCAGTCGGCCTGGAAGAGCTGGCCGATGGCGTTGACGATCGTCAGGAGCAGCGAGAAGAAGCCCACCGCCACGAACCAGTGCGCGACACCCACGATGCCCCAGCGGTTCATCCGGGTGTGGCCGAGGAATTCCCTGGCCACGGTGACGGTGCGCTGCACGGGCTCGTCGGTGCGGGTGCCCGCGGGCACGTTCTGGCCGAGCCGCATGAAGTTGTAGATCTGCAGGAGGGCGCGGACGAACAGGGCCACGCCGACCACGATCAGAACCAGCGACACGATGATCGCGGCGAGTTGCATTTGGGGGCTCCTCGGGCCTGCGAGGGGTGGTCTCGTCGTTGACTCACCGGACTGACCGAACTGACCGACCGGCGATTACTAAGCGGTAACTTATGCAGTCCGTTTGAGACTACCCACTTATTGAGCCGCACTGTAGCCAGGGGCGCGGTGATCTGTGTCGCTCAGGCAACCCTGAGTGTGCCCGCCGCGCGGGGGCGGGGCGGACGGGCGTTGCGCCGTGCGGGGGTGGTCGGGCGTTCCTCGGCTTTCCGTGCGTAGCAATTCGTGTTATTCGCGACAAATAGGGCTATAGCGAACTAGCTTATTCCTCGCTCGCCCTGCCCCGTCGCGGGGTCCGACGTGAGGACGCCCATGCTCTACGGATTCGTGGCCACCGTCGTGGCCCTGCTCCTGACCGCCGTGCTCACCACCTGCGTACGCCTGCTGGGCCTGCGCATCGGGCTCGTCGACCGGCCCGGCGGCCGCAAGACGCACGCCCGCCCGACCCCGCACACCGGCGGCCTCGCCGTCGTCGCGGGCACGGTCACCGTGGTGTGCACCGGCTACGCGCCGCTCGGCCCCGGAGTCGCCGTACTCCTCTGTGCCGCCGGAGCGGTGGCCCTGCTCGGCTTCGTCGACGACCTCAGGCCGCTCGGCGTACGGCCCCGGCTGATCGTCGAGACGGGGGCCGCCGTCGCCGTGGTGTGGGCCAGCGACCTCACGCCGGCCGCCGGGATCCTCGCCGTCGGCTGGATCGTGCTCGTCACCAACTCCTTCAACCTGATCGACAACGCGGACGGGGCCATGGGCGTCGTCGGCGTCGTCACCGCGGTGGGGCTCGCGCTGTGCGCCGCGGCCGACGGGCTGACCGGGCTCACGCTGCTGCTCTGCGTGCTGGCCGCCGCGCTCACCGGGTTCCTCACCCAGAACTGGCACCCGGCGCGGATCTTCCTCGGCGACTGCGGCTCCCTCTTCACCGGCTTCGTCCTCGCCTGCGCCGCCGTCCTCGTGCACACCGGACACCAGCCGCTGCCCGGCGCCGTCGGCCTGGTCGCGCTGACCGTGGTGGGCCTCGCCGACACCGTCCTGGTCGCGCTCGCCCGGCGCCGCGCGGGCCGGCCGCTGCTCATCGGCGGCACCGACCACATCGCCCACCGGCTGCGCCGGGTCGGCTTCACGGTGCCGGGCGCGGCGGTGGTGCTCGGGGCCACCGCCTTCGCCGGCGCGCTCACCGGCGTCCTGGTGCACCGCGGCACGTGGGGCCCGCTCGCCGCCCTCCCGCTGTTCCTCGCGGTCACGGCCGGCGGCTGGGCGCTGCTCCGGGTCCGCGTGTACGAACGTCCCGCCGCCGAGGCCGCCCGCCGCGCCGCGCACGTCGCCCGCCCGCGCCGGCCCCGTCCGACCGGACGCCGGGGCGTGCCCGTCGCCCACCCGCGCAGCCCGCGCACCGCGTCCCGGCGCACCCGCGCGGCGGCGGTGCTGGCCCGTGGTCAGTCGCCGGCGACCGGGCCGCGCCCCCAGCCCGCCACGGCGACGGCCACGGCCACCGCGACCGGCCCGCGCCCGGTGCCCCGCCCGCCGGGGACCCGGGGCCGTACGCAGCCGCCTTCCCGCACCCGCACCCGTACCGCCGTTCCCGGAGCGCGTTGATGAGCACTCTTCTCGACCGGGTGCGGGGCGCCGCGCAGCGCTTCGGGATCGACGTCACCCGCTACCCCGACCCCGAGGCGTACGAGACGCAACTGGTCCGGCTCGTCGAGGAGTTCGAGGTCGACCTGGTGGTGGACGCCGGGGCGCACGCCGGGCGGTACGCGCTGGGGCTGCGGCGGGCCGGGTACCGCGGGCGGATCGTGTCGTTCGAGCCGCTGGACGGGCCGCGCCGCAGGCTTGAGCGGGCGGCCGCCCTGGACGACGCCTGGAGCGTGCTGCCGTACGCGCTCGGCGACGAGAGCGGGCCCGCCGTCCTCAACGTGGCGGGTGACGACGGGGCCGCGAGCTCGGTCCTGCCGATGCTGCCCCGGCACCGCGAGGCCAACCCGCGCTCGGCGTACGTGGCGCGGCAGCCGGTCGAGGTGCGGCGCCTGGACGAGCTGTGGGAGCAGGTCGTGGCCCCCGGCGAGCGGGTCTTCCTCAAGCTGGACGTGCGCGGCTACGAGACCCGGGTGCTGCGCGGCGCGGGCGAGCACGCCGACGAGATCACGGGTCTCCAGCTGCAGACCTCGTTCGTACCGCTGTACGCGGACGGGCTGCTGTTCGCCGAGGCCCTCGACCTCGCGCGCTCGGAGCTCGGGTTCGCCCTGAAGTCCCTCGCGCCGGGCGCCGCCGACCCGCGCTCGGGCGAGCTGCTGCAGTGCGGCCTCGTGCTCTTCCGCGACTGACGCTTCGAGCCTCTCACCGGGCCGCGGCCCACGCGAACGCGGCCCTTATGCACGGGCCGCGGCCCACGCGAACGCGGCCCGTGCATAAGGGGAGAGCAGCAGCACCGGGGCCCACGGGCCGCCGTGGCGCAGGCAGTACACGCACCAGGCGCGGTGCGGGAGTTCGGGCGGGCGGGCCGGGTGCGGGGCGTCGGGCGCGGTGCCGACATGGTGCGGCGCCACATAGAGCGGGGCCCCGGCCTTGTGGGCGCGCAGTCCGTGGTCGTGCGCGCCGAGCCCGAGCGGGAAGCGCCGGTCGACGTCCCCGACGAGCGCCCGCACGGCCCGCGGCAACAGCACCACCCCCGCGTCGTACGTGTGGCAGGGCTCGGGCCGGTCGGTCGGCTCGACGAGGGTGAGGTGGCGGCCGCGGCGGCCCGAGCGGGTCGTGCGGGCGCCGTCGGGGGAGCGGAGCGCGCCGGTGACGACGGCGCCCGGGTGCTCCTGAGCCACCGTCAGGAGGCGGCCGACGGCGTCCTCGTGGAGCTCGGTGTCGGGGTGCAGCCACAACTGGTGCGTGAACGGGGTGTTGTCGGCGCCGCGGCTGTTGCGGCTGGCGATGCGCATGCCCTGGCTCCAGGAGGCCTCGTGGTCGAGGCGCATCAGGCGGACCTCGGGGTGTGAGGTCGCGACGGCCTCCGCGGTGCCGTCGGTGCTGGCCGCGTCGACGAAGTGGGCCTGCAGCGCGGTGTCCTCGGGCAGGCCGCGCTGGCGGTCGAGCGCGTCGAGGGCGCGGACGACGGCGTCGCGGCGGTTGTGACCGGTCATCAGGACGGCGACCTTGCGCTGCACTGCATCCGCTCCTCGTCGGGGTCTGCCGGGGTCGGTTGCCGGGTCCGGTTGCTCGGTCTGGTTGCTCGGTCCGGCTGGGGGCCTGGGTGGGGCGGTTGCGGTCGCCGAGGGCCCGGAGGACTCTGGGACAGGCGTCCGCGATGCCCCGTTTCGAGGGTGTACGGGGTGTGGTCGGGCCGCCACTCAGGGAGCAGGCGCATCACTGTTGCCCGTAAGTGCGGGATAAAAGTTGAGCGGGGTCGACTCAGGTCTGTTGACTGGGTCGGATCCGTCGTGCATCCTTGAGCCTGTTCCACTCAAGTCATGGAGGAATCGAAATGGCACGTGCGGTCGGCATCGACCTGGGCACGACTAACTCCGTCGTCAGCGTTCTCGAAGGCGGCGAGCCCACCGTCATCACGAACGCGGAGGGCGCCAGGACCACGCCGTCCGTCGTCGCCTTCGCGAAGAACGGTGAGGTGCTCGTCGGCGAGGTCGCGAAGCGTCAGGCGGTCACCAACGTCGACAGGACCATCCGGTCGGTCAAGCGCCACATGGGCACCGACTGGAAGGTCGACATCGACGACAAGACCTTCAACCCGCAGCAGATGAGCGCCTTCATCCTGCAGAAGCTGAAGCGCGACGCGGAGTCCTACCTCGGCGAGAAGGTGACCGACGCGGTCATCACCGTCCCCGCGTACTTCAACGACTCCGAGCGTCAGGCCACCAAGGAGGCCGGCGAGATCGCGGGTCTGAACGTCCTGCGCATCGTCAACGAGCCCACCTCCGCCGCCCTGGCCTACGGCCTGGACAAGGACGACCAGACGATCCTCGTCTTCGACCTCGGTGGCGGCACCTTCGACGTCTCGCTGCTGGAGATCGGTGACGGCGTCGTCGAGGTGAAGGCCACCAACGGTGACAACCACCTCGGTGGTGACGACTGGGACCAGCGCGTCGTCGACTACCTGGTCAAGCAGTTCAACAACGGCCACGGCGTGGACCTCTCCAAGGACAAGATGGCGCTCCAGCGCCTGCGTGAGGCCGCCGAGAAGGCGAAGATCGAGCTGTCCTCCTCCACGGAGACCACGATCAACCTGCCGTACATCACGGCGTCCGCCGAGGGCCCGCTGCACCTGGACGAGAAGCTCACCCGCGCCCAGTTCCAGCAGCTCACCCAGGACCTGATCGAGCGCTGCAAGACCCCGTTCCACAACGTCATCAAGGACGCCGGCATCCAGCTGTCCGAGATCGACCACGTGGTCCTGGTCGGCGGTTCCACCCGCATGCCCGCCGTCGCCGAGCTCGTCAAGGAGCTGACCGGCGGCAAGGAGGCCAACAAGGGCGTGAACCCGGACGAGGTCGTCGCCATCGGCGCCGCCCTGCAGGCCGGTGTGCTCAAGGGTGAGGTCAAGGACGTCCTGCTCCTCGACGTGACCCCGCTGTCCCTCGGTATCGAGACCAAGGGCGGCATCATGACCAAGCTGATCGAGCGCAACACCACGATCCCGACGAAGCGCTCCGAGATCTTCACGACGGCCGAGGACAACCAGCCGTCCGTGCAGATCCAGGTCTACCAGGGCGAGCGCGAGATCGCGGCGTACAACAAGAAGCTCGGGATGTTCGAGCTGACCGGTCTGCCGCCGGCCCCGCGCGGCGTGCCGCAGATCGAGGTCTCCTTCGACATCGACGCCAACGGCATCATGCACGTCACCGCGAAGGACCTCGGTACGGGCAAGGAGCAGAAGATGACCGTCACCGGCGGCTCCTCGCTGCCGAAGGACGAGGTCGACCGCATGCGCCAGGAGGCCGAGCAGTACGCGGACGAGGACCAGAAGCGCCGCGAGGCCGCCGAGTCCCGCAACCAGGGCGAGCAGCTCGTCTACCAGACCGAGAAGTTCCTCAAGGACAACGAGGACAAGGTCCCGGGCGAGGTGAAGACCGAGGTCGAGGAGGCCGTCACCGAGCTGAAGGAGAAGCTCAAGGGCGACGACACCGCCGAGATCCGCACCGCCACGGAGAAGGTCCAGGCCGTCGCGCAGAAGCTGGGCCAGGCGATGTACGCCGACGCCCAGGCCGCGCAGGCAGCCGGCGGCGAGGCCCCGGGTGCCGACGCCGGCGCCGAGCAGGCCAAGGCCGACGACGACGTCGTCGACGCCGAGATCGTCGACGACGAGAAGCCGAAGGGCGGCGCCGCATGACGGAGGAGACCCCGGGCTTCGACGAGCAGAACGAGCCCACTGACGTCTCCTCCGGCGACACCCCCGAGGCCGCCGAGTCGAAGGCCGCTCCCTCCGCAGAGGAGGGGGCGGCCCCGGCCGGGGACGACACAGCAGCGGACGTCGGTCTGACGGCGCAGCTGGACCAGGCCCGTGCCGCGCTCACCGAGCGCACGGCGGACCTCCAGCGGCTCCAGGCCGAGTTCCAGAACTACCGCCGGCGGGTCGAGCGCGACCGGGTCGCGGTCAAGGAGATCGCCGTGGCGAACCTCCTGACCGAGCTCCTGCCCGTGCTCGACGACATCGGCCGCGCCCGGGAGCACGGCGAGCTGGTCGGCGGCTTCAAGTCGGTGGCCGAGTCCCTGGAGACGGTCGCCGCGAAGATGGGCCTGCAGCAGTTCGGCAAGGAGGGCGAGCCCTTCGACCCGACGGTCCACGAGGCCCTGATGCACAGCTACGCGCCGGACGTCACCGAGACGACCTGCGTCGCGATCCTGCAGCCCGGGTATCGCATCGGCGAGCGCACCATCCGCCCCGCGCGGGTGGCCGTCGCCGAGCCGCAGCCCGGCGCGCAGCCCGCCAAGGGCGAGAGCGACGCGGACGGCAAGGGCAAGGCCAAGGGCAAGAAGGACAAGACCGCCGAAGCGGCGGACGACAAGGAGAGCGGTGGCCCGGACAAGGGCTGACGTGATCACGGTTGATCGGGTGACCGGCCGGCGCGAGCCGACCGGCCAGCGGAAGGAGGGACGCCGGGGATGAGCACCAAGGACTTCATCGAGAAGGACTACTACAAGGTCCTCGGCGTCCCCAAGGACGCCACCGACGCCGAGATCAAGAAGGCGTACCGCAAGCTCGCGCGCGAGAACCACCCCGACGCCAACAAGAACAACCCCAAGGCGGAGGAGCGGTTCAAGGAGATCTCCGAGGCGAACGACATCCTCGGCGACCCCAAGAAGCGCAAGGAGTACGACGAGGCGCGCACCCTGTTCGGCAACGGCGGGTTCCGGCCCGGACCCGGCGCCGGCGGGGGCGGCTCGTTCAACTTCGACCTGGGCGACCTCTTCGGGGGCGGCCAGGGCGCGGGCGGCACGGGCGGCTTCGGCGGCGGAGGCATCGGCGACGTCTTCGGCGGACTCTTCAACCGGGGCGGCGCGGCGGGCGCGCGGACGCAGCCCCGGCGCGGCCAGGACATCGAGTCCGAGGTCACGCTGAGCTTCACCGAGGCGGTGGACGGGGCCACGGTCCCGCTCCGCATGTCCAGCCAGCAGCCCTGCAAGGCCTGTTCGGGCACCGGCGACAAGAACGGCACGCCGCGCGTGTGCCCGACCTGCGTCGGCACCGGCCAGGTCTCGCGGGGCGGCGGCGGAGGCTTCTCCCTCACCGACCCGTGCGTGGACTGCAAGGGGCGCGGGCTCATCGCCGAGACCCCCTGCGAGGTCTGCAAGGGCTCGGGCCGCGCCAAGTCGTCCCGCACGATGCAGGTCCGCATCCCCGCGGGCGTCTCCGACGGCCAGCGCATCCGCCTCCGCGGCAAGGGCGCGCCGGGCGAACGCGGCGGCCCCGCAGGCGACTTGTACGTGGTGGTGCATGTCGACGCCCACCCGGTCTTCGGCCGCAAGGGCGACAACCTCACGGTCACGGTGCCCGTCTCCTTCGCGGAGGCGGCCCTCGGCGGCGAGGTGAAGGTGCCGACGCTCGGCGGGCCGTCGGTCACGCTGAAGCTGCCGGCCGGCACGCCCAACGGGCGTACGATGCGGGCCCGCGGCAAGGGTGCGGTGCGCAAGGACGGCACCCGGGGCGATCTGCTCGTCACGGTCGAGGTGGCGGTTCCCAAGGACCTCACCCCCGAGGCCCGCGAGGCCCTGGAGACGTACCGGAAGGCGACTGCGGAGGACGATCCGCGGGCAGAACTGTTCCAGGCCGCGAAGGGAGCTTGAGCAGATGGACGGCCGTCGACGCAACCCGTACCAACTGACCGACGAGACGCCGGTGTACGTCATCTCGGTGGCGGCCCAGCTCTCCGGACTCCACCCGCAGACCCTGCGGCAGTACGACCGTCTCGGCCTGGTCTCCCCGGACCGCACGGCCGGGCGCGGCCGCCGCTACTCCGCCCGCGACATCGAACTGCTGCGCACCGTCCAGCAGTTGTCGCAGGAGGAGGGCATCAACCTCGCCGGGATCAAGCGCATCATCGAGCTGGAGAACCAGGTCGCGGCGCTGCAGTCCCGGGTCGCCGAGCTGTCGGCGGCGGTCGAGGGCGCGGCGGCGGCGATGCAGCAGCGCGAGGCCCAGGTGCACGCGTCGTACCGCCGGGACCTGGTGCCGTACCAGGAGGCGCACCCGACCAGTGCCCTGGTGGTGTGGCGGCCCAAGCGCCCCGAGTAGTACGCCGGTTCGGCAACGCAGCAGGCCCGCTCCCTTGTGGGGGAGCGGGCCTGCTGCGTTGGGGGGTGTGGGGTGGGGTCGGGTCAATGGGGGGTGTGTGCGTGGACGCGCCCCGGCCGGAGGGGACCCGGCCGGGACACTGAGGTTCGCCCTTCAACCATGCGGTACGAGCGCGGCGCCGGGAAGCCTCAGCTTGTTGCGGGGGCAGGGAGTTGAGGGGCCCCAAAAGGGGCGTTAGGGGTGCGGGGTCATGCCGGTTCCTCGTCCAGAAGGCCCGACTTGGCGATGAGATAGCCGAGTTGGGCCCGGCTGCCGCTGCCGAGGGTCGCGGCCAGCTTGGCGATGTGGGCGCGGCAGGTGCGGACGTTCATGCCGAGCCGGCGGGCGATCGCCTCGTCGACGTACCCCTCGACGAGCAGCCGGGCGATGGACCGCTGCACGCCGGTGACGCCGTCGGTCTTGTGGTCGTACGGCACTTCCTCGTTGATCGGCACGGCCAGCTGCCAGAACTGGTCGAAGACGCCGACCAGGTACTCCACGAGCCCGGGGTGGCGCAGCTCCAGGGCGATGCGGCGGTCGCTGCGGGCGGGGATGAAGGCGACCTCGCGGTCGACGATGATCAGCCGGTCGATGATCTCCTCGAGCGTCCGCACCTCCACCTCGGGGCCGACCTGTTCGAGGTAGTGCAGGGTCAACTCGGTGTGGCGCGCGGTGTGTTGGTACAGCGTGCGCATCTGGATGCCGCGGTTCAGGAGGGGTTGTACGCGGTCCAGGGCGTCGGTGAGCTCCTTGGGGGAGCGGCCGCCGCCGGGCTGGACGGTGAGGAGTTCCTTGGTGCAGTCGGCGACCACCCGGTCCAGGGTCGCGTTGATCAGGCTGAGGCCTTCGAGCACGGTGATGGCATGCGTCGTGGGCGGGTCCATCGCGCTGATGGCCATGAATGGCTCAAAAGCGTCGGCCAGGGCCACCGTCAACCGCCGGCGTTCCTGTATCTCTCGCTCGACGGGTTGCAGCAACTGCGCGAGGGCCGCGGAAGGGGGCACCGGACGCAGCCAGGAGGCGTCGTCGGGGTCGGGGTGCAGCAGCGCCAGATCGATCAGACACGGGGCCGCGTCCAGCTCTGACCGGGCTATTCGGCCCGTGCGCAGGGCACTCGCGTACAGCCGCGACCCCGCCTCGCACAGTTCTGTGTGCGAATGAGGGTGGTCCGTTCGGTCCGCTTCTTTCCCCATATGTACACCCCCAGGCTCCTGCATATCAGGAACATGATGCCTGGCCGCGGTGGTGCTGTGGGCGGGGTCTGGTCCATCGTCGTTGCTGCGGGGGCAGGAAGCGACATCTTCAAGTGAGGTTGCTCGGTAATGGCCAAGAGACTCATACGCACAGTGGTTGCTGTTGCCTTCATCGCCGCCGCGGCGGTCGGGGTTCTGGCGTCGGCCGAGGACACCGGCGCGTCGGCGTCCACGGCCGGGTCTGTGATCGCCGCCGACCCGGGGTGGGGCCTCCAGTCCGCCAACGACCCTGGCTGGGGCCTCCAGTCCGCCAACGACCCTGGTTGGGGCTGACGCATGACCGTCCCTGAAGACACCCGCTTCCGCCGCGAGATGGCATCGGCCTATCGCTCCGGGTGGCACTTCATCGACCTCGTCACGGCCCTTCCGGGTCCCGGCGATTCGTTGATGGTCACTCTCTTCGGCGAGCCGATCCTGGTGGTGCGGGACGACGAGGACGACGACGTGCGCGCCTTCCGGTGCCTGCGCAAGCCCCGAGGGGCCCCGCAGCCGGTGCGGTGCGCGATCCGGTACGGAATGATCTTCGTCAACCTCGACCAGCGCGATCACGAGCTCGTCGAACCGGAATCCATCCCCGCCACCCCCCGCAGTGCCTGACGCGATTCCCCCGTCGTCAAAGATCGCCCAGGCGCTTCCCCCCGCAGCGGCGTCACCGTGAACCTGGATCACGGTGGCGCCGCTGTGTGTTGTGTACGCGGGGGGCTTCTGTGGTCCGTCCCGTGCCGTCGGCGCAGGCGCGGGCGCAGGCGCGGGTGCAGGCGCGGGCGCCGGTCGGTGCGCGTCGGCATGCGGCTGCCGCGCCGTCGTGGTTGCTCGCGCAGTTCCCCGCGCCCCTTTCGGGGCGCCGTCAGTTCCCTTGCAGCGCTCTGCTGCCCAGCGCCTTCGTCAGCGTGATCTCGATCAGCACCCGGTTCGGGTTGGGTGAGGGCGTCCGCCCGTACCGCTCCGCGTAGCGGCGTTCCGCGTCGGATATCGCCTCGGGCTCCGTGCGGACGTGGGCGCGGCCTTCGAGCGTGGCCCAGAGACGGCCCGCGTACTGGCAGACCGAGACCGGGGCGCCGTCCGCGCCGGCCGCCAGGATGTTGCCGACCTTCTTGCTGGACTTGCTGCTGATGACCCGCGCGACCCCCGCCTCCGGGTCGTACGTGACGCCCACCGGGACGGAGTGCGGAGTGCCGTCGGGGCGCAGAGTCGTCAAGGTGCACACGTGCCGTTCGCGCCAGAAGCTGAGATAGGCGGGGCCGGGGGTACGGGGATCTATGGCCATGGGCCGAAATCTAGCCGCAGCCCAGCCTTGAGTGGAATAGACTCAACTTTATGCACGTTGACCCAGTCAGTGTGCTGGAGTGGTTGTGACACCGAGGAGGTAGCGCGCACGTGGACGCCGAGCTGACGAACCGGAGCCGGGAAGCGATCAATGCGGCGACGAGCCGGGCCGTGTCCGAGGGACACCCGGATCTGACGCCCGCGCATCTGCTGCTCGCCCTGCTCGAGGGCCGGGACAACGAGAACATCACCGACCTGCTCGCGGCCGTGGACGCCGACCAGGCCGCCGTGCGCTCGGGGGCCGAACGCGTCCTCGCCGGGCTGCCCAGCGTGACCGGGTCCACCGTGGCGCCGCCGCAGCCCAACCGGGACATGCTCGCCGTGATCGCGGACGCCGCGCAGCGCGCCAAGGACCTCGGCGACGACTACCTCTCGACCGAGCATCTGCTCATCGGCCTCGCCGCGAAGGGCGGCCAGGCCGCGGACGTACTGAAGGAACAAGGTGCGAGTGACAAGAAGCTGCTGTCCGCGTTCGGCGAGGCTCGGGGAGGCCGCCGCGTGACCACCCCCGACCCCGAGGGTCAGTACAAGGCCCTGGAGAAGTTCGGCACCGACTTCACCGCCGCCGCCCGCGAGGGCAAGCTCGACCCGGTCATCGGCCGGGACCAGGAGATCCGCCGCGTCGTGCAGGTCCTGTCGCGGCGTACGAAGAACAACCCGGTGCTCATCGGCGAGCCCGGCGTCGGCAAGACCGCCGTCGTCGAGGGCCTCGCCCAGCGCATCGTGAAGGGCGACGTGCCCGAGTCGCTGCGCGACAAGCGCCTCGTCTCCCTGGACCTCGGCGCGATGGTGGCCGGCGCCAAGTACCGCGGCGAGTTCGAGGAGCGCCTGAAGACCGTCCTCTCCGAGATCAAGGAGAGCGACGGCCAGATCATCACGTTCATCGACGAGCTGCACACCGTGGTCGGCGCGGGCGCCGGCGGTGACTCCGCGATGGACGCGGGCAACATGCTCAAGCCGATGCTCGCGCGCGGCGAACTGCGCATGGTCGGCGCCACCACCCTGGACGAGTACCGCGAGCGGATCGAGAAGGACCCCGCCCTGGAGCGCCGCTTCCAGCAGGTCCTGGTCGCCGAGCCGTCCGTCGAGGACACCATCGCGATCCTGCGCGGACTCAAGGGCCGGTACGAGGCCCACCACAAGGTGCAGATCGCGGACAGCGCGCTCGTCGCCGCCGCCTCCCTCTCCGACCGGTACATCACGTCCCGCTTCCTGCCCGACAAGGCCATCGACCTGGTCGACGAGGCCGCGTCCCGGCTCCGGATGGAGATCGACTCCTCCCCGGTCGAGATCGACGAACTCCAGCGCGCCGTCGACCGGTTGCGGATGGAGGAGCTGGCGATCGGCAAGGAGACCGACGCCGCGAGCAAGGAGCGCCTCGACAAGCTGCGCCGCGACCTCGCCGACAAGGAGGAGGAGCTGCGCGGCCTGACCGCACGCTGGGAGAAGGAGAAGACCTCCCTCAACCGCGTCGGCGAACTCAAGGAGAAGCTCGACGAGCTGCGCGGCCAGGCCGAACGCGCCCAGCGCGACGGCGACTTCGACACCGCCTCCAAGCTGCTCTACGGCGAGATCCCGGCCGTGGAGCGGGAGTTGGAGGAGGCCAGCGAGGCCGAGGCCGAGCAGGAGGCCGCGAAGGACACGATGGTGAAGGAGGAGGTCGGCCCGGACGACATCGCGGACGTGGTCGGCTCCTGGACCGGCATCCCCGCCGGGCGCCTCCTGGAGGGCGAGACGCAGAAGCTCCTTCGCATGGAGGACGAGCTCGGCAAGCGCCTCATCGGCCAGACCGAGGCCGTACGCGCGGTCTCCGACGCCGTGCGCCGCACCCGCGCGGGCATCGCCGACCCGGACCGCCCCACCGGCTCGTTCCTGTTCCTCGGCCCGACCGGCGTGGGCAAGACCGAACTCGCCAAGGCCCTCGCCGACTTCCTCTTCGACGACGAGCGGGCCATGGTCCGCATCGACATGTCGGAGTACGGCGAGAAGCACTCCGTGGCCCGCCTGGTCGGCGCCCCGCCCGGCTACGTCGGGTACGAGGAGGGCGGCCAGCTCACCGAGGCCGTGCGTCGGCGCCCGTACAGCGTGGTGCTGCTCGACGAGGTGGAGAAGGCGCACCCGGAGGTCTTCGACATCCTCCTCCAGGTCCTCGACGACGGCCGCCTCACCGACGGCCAGGGCCGGACGGTGGACTTCCGCAACACCATCCTGATCCTGACGTCCAACCTCGGCAGCCAGTACCTCGTCGAGCCCCTCACGTCCGAGGAGGAGAAGAAGCAGCAGGTCCTGGAGGTCGTCCGGGCCTCCTTCAAGCCGGAGTTCCTCAACCGGCTCGACGACCTGGTGGTGTTCTCCGCCCTGGACAAGGCCGAGCTCGGCCGGATCGCCCAGCTGCAGATCGACCGCCTCGCGAAGCGCCTCGCCGAGCGCCGGCTCAACCTGGAGGTCACGCCCGAGGCCCTGGCCTGGCTGGCGGACGAGGGCAACGACCCGGCGTACGGTGCCCGCCCGCTGCGCCGCCTCGTGCAGACCGCGATCGGCGACCGGCTCGCCCGGGAGATCCTCGCCGGCGAGGTCAGGGACGGCGACACGGTCCGCGTGGACCGGGTCGGGGACGAGCTGCTCGTGGGGCCCGCGCAGTAAGGGCCCGTGCAGTAAGGGCCCGCGCAGCAACGGGCTCGGTGCAGGCGGCTCGGAGTAAGGGGCGCGGACCCCGAAGTTCGGCTCGTGGCGGATCGCCGCCGCCAGGGGTTGCGGCGACCGCCCTTCGATGGTGGAGGATGGGCGGAATCCGTACGAAGGGAAATACACGGTGAGCATCGACCCGTCCTCGATTCCGAACTTCGGGGGCCAGCCGGAACCGCAGGCCGCAGGACCGGCGGGCCCCGTCGTCCCCGATCAGGACCTGGTGAAGCAGCTCCTGGACCAGATGGAGCTCAAGCACGTCGTCGACGACGAGGGCGACCTCGCGGCGCCGTGGGAGAACTTCCGCACGTACTTCATGTTCCGCGGCGAGGGCGACCAGCAGGTCTTCTCGGTGCGGACGTTCTACGACCGGCCGCACCCGGTCGAGTCCAAGGCGCAGATCCTCGACGCCGTGGACGACTGGAACCGCCGCACCCTGTGGCCCAAGGTCTACACCCACACCCACGAGGAGGAGGGCGGCCCGACCACCGTCCGCATCGTGGGCGAGGCGCAGATGCTGATCGGCACCGGCGTCAGCCTGGAGCACTTCGTGTCCTCGACGGTCAGCTGGGTGCGGGCCGCGATCGAGTTCGAGCGCTGGCTGGTCGACCACCTCGGCCTGGTCGAGGACGTCGACTCGGCGGAGAAGCCGGAGGACGGCGACCAGTCCGAGTAGTCCTCGGCGTCACAACGGCATACGGGCCAGCGTCACCAGATACGTCCCGTACGCCAGGGAGAGCCCGGCCAGGGCCGCCACCACCAGCGTGGCGTGCACCGGCCGGGCTCTCGCCGTACGGGCCAGGGCCCCGGCCAGCGGCAGCAGCAGCGGGAACGCCGGCAGCAGGAACCGCGGCTTCGACTCGAAGAACCCGGAGCCGCCGACCGCGATCAGGAGCAGCACCCCGCTGTGCACGAGCAGCGGCAGCGGCGCCCGCTCCGTGACGAGCAGCGCGTACAGGAGCACCGCCGCGCCGACGACGAACAGCGTCACCGCGAACACCAGCCGGTCCCCGTCGAGCAGCAGATGCCGGACGAACGCCAGGTTGCCCGCGCCGAAGTCGAAGCGCGAGCCCCAGCCGTCCTGCACCGCGAAGTACCCGCCGAGCAGATCGCCCCGGCGCGCCCCCACCCACAGCACGTACGAGACCCAGCCGAGCGGCGCGAGCGCGAGCCCCGCCCAGACCGCTCCCGACGCCTTCCCGCGCCGCCGCCACAGCTCGCAGGCCGCGGCCGCGCCCACCGCTGCCGCCACCGCGAAGCCGTTCGGCCGGGACAGTCCGGCGAGCGCGGCGAGCGAACCGGCCCACAGCCAGCGGCCGGTGAGGACCGCGTACAGGGACCAGGCGGCGAAGGCGGTGAGGACCGGCTCCGTGTACGCCATCGACAGCACCACCGAGTGCGGCAGCAGCCCCCACAGCAGCACCAGGAACGCGGCCGTCGTCCGGCCGTGCAGCCGCAGCCCGATCGCGTGGATCCCGCACGCGGCGACCGCGGCGGCGGCCCAGGACACCAGCAGGCCCGCGGCGCCGCCGGTCAGCGGGAACACCTCGGTCAGCGCCCGCACCAGCCCCGGGTAGAGCGGGAAGAACGCCAGGTCGCTCTGGACGACGTCGGGCCCGAAGTGCAGCGTGCGGCCGTACCCGTGCGCGGCGATGCCCGTGTACCACTGCGAGTCCCAGGAGCGGCCGAGCAGGTGGAACAGGTCCTGGTCGGTGCGGCGCGCCACCACGGCCACGGCGACCATGGCGGCGAGGCGGGCGCAGGCGAACAGGGCGAGCGCGCCGACGACGGCGGGCAGCCGCTCCAGGAACCGGCCCCGGGTGCGGGCGAGCGGCACGGCGGCGACGGACGGCACGGCAGAGGCAAGACGCGGCTGACTCACAACCGGAACCCTGCGTGCCGGTACGCGACTCCGCGAGCGGGGAGCGCCCGAGCGTGGGCGTGGCGGACCGCGACCGGCTCCCGGCCTGGCCCCTCCTACCAGCGCTGCAGCCGCGCCGCCGCCTCCCGGAGCACGCTCTCCTTCTTGCAGAACGCGAACCGCACCTGGCTGCGCCCCGCGTCCGGGTCGTCGTAGAAGACGGAGTTGGGGATGGCGACGACGCCGCAGCGCTCCGGCAGCGAGCGGCAGAACGCGAGGCCGTCCTTCTCGCCGAGCGCGGCGATGTCCGTGGTGATGAAGTACGTGCCCTGCGGGCGGAACACCTCGAAGCCCGTCTCCGCCAGCCCGTCGGCGAGGATGTCCCGCCGCCCGCGCAGGTCGTCCACGAACCCGGTGTAGTACGCGTCCGGCAGCCGCAGCGCCTCCGCGACCGCGTACTGGAACGGGCCCGCCGACACGTACGTCAGGAACTGCTTGGCCGTGCGGACCGCGGAGAGCAGCGGGGCGGACGCGGTGACCCAGCCGACCTTCCAGCCCGTGAACGAGAACGTCTTGCCGGACGAGGAGATCGAGACCGTGCGCTCGCGCATGCCCGGGAGGGAGATGAGGGGGATGTGCTCGCCGTCGAAGACCAGGTGCTCGTACACCTCGTCGGTGACGACGATCAGGTCCCTCTCGACGGCCAGTTCGGCGATGGCGGTGAGCTCGTCGCGGGTCAGGACCATGCCGGTCGGGTTGTGCGGGGAGTTGAGGAGGAGCAGGCGGGTGCGGTCGGTGACGGCGTCGCGCAGTGCGTCGAGGTCGGGCCGGAAGTCGGGGGCGCGGAGGGTGAGCGGGACCCGCTTGCCGCCGGCCATGGCGATGCTCGCGGCGTACGAGTCGTAGTACGGCTCGAAGGCGATGACCTCGTCGCCGGGTTCGAGGAGCGCCAGCATCGTGGCGGCGATGGCCTCGGTGGCGCCCGCGGTGACCAGCACCTCGGTGTCGGGGTCGAAGGCGAGCCCGTAGAAGCGCTGCTGGTGCTCGGCGATCGCGGTGCGCAGCTCGGGGATGCCGGGGCCCGGCGGGTACTGGTTGCCGCGGCCGTCGCGCAGCGCCCGCACCGCCGCCTCCCTGACCTCCTGCGGGCCGTCGGTGTCGGGGAAGCCCTGACCGAGGTTGATCGCGCCGGTCCGCACGGCGAGCGCGGACATCTCGGCGAAGATCGTCGTGCCGAACTCGGCCAGGCGGCGGTTGAGCAGCGGGCGGGGCGCGGGCGCAGAGGTCATGGCCGCCATCCTGCGCCGAACCTCTGGAGTTCCTCAACTCTGCTTTGACGATCCGCGGCACCGGGGATCTGCCCTGCACACAAGGACACGGAAGCGTCCGGCGCGCTTCGGGGGAACGATTCGCGCTTCGGGGGAACGAAAGGAGGGAGAGGATCATGACGGTCTTCTTCATCGTGGTGTTCGTTGCGGTGGTCATCGGGTTCGTGGTCGCGGGCAACAACTCGGGCCGGCGCGGCTCCGGTCGGCGGAACAACGGCGGCTGGTGGGCCGGCGGCGCGGGCGGCAGCACCGGCTCGTCGTGCAGCTCCGGCTCGTCCTGCGGCAGCTCCTCCTCGTGCGGAGGCGGCGGCGGTGGTGGCGGCGGCTGCGGCGGCGGTGGCGGCGGCGGGGGCTGCTGAGACCGGCACCCGGCACCCGGTGCCCGGTACCTGTTCCGGTGCCGGGTGCCCCGTACCGAGACCTCGGCGCCCGGCGCGGGCAACTGCCGCCGGGCGCCTTGTCGTTGGCACGCGCGGGCGCCCCCGCGGGCACGCCGTTCGCAGGCCTGGTCGAAGGCCAGAACAGTTGAACAGTGAGACCACCCGAGGGGATGGAAACCCTACGAAGTTGGGTAAAAACGCTGTGGGCGCGCTGCCGTTCATGATTCCCTCTTACTCATCCACGCAGCCCTCGGCCGACTCGTGGGCAGTAAGCCGGCGAACCCCTTCTCCGTGCGCCCCTCCGGTGCATCACGCAGGACGCCCCGGCTCGACATCCACGCATGCCCCGGAGCCCACCCCATGCTCACGACCCTGCAGACCTCCTACACCGACACGCGCGCCGACGACCTCGCCTGGGCCCTGGGCCGCGAACCGCTGCCCGCGCTCGCCGCGCTCGACCTGGAACTCCAGGACGTAAAAGTGCAGTTGAGGCTCCTGGGCGCCTCGCACCAAGTGATCCTCGAACAGGGCGACAACAGCTGCTCGGAGACCGTCGCCTGCATCGCCGGCAGCAGCACCCCGCTGCCCCTCGGCGTCGCGAAGCGCGTGGGCAACTGGGAGTACGAGTTCGCGGCCCGCGTCGAGACCATGTCCAGCGGCTGCTTCGCGGGCCGCGCCCAGGAGTTGCTCGCCCTGGTCTCCGACCACCCCAACGGCCTCGCGGGCGTCTTCCCCGGCAGCCCGCACGCCTTCACCGCACTCCTGGTCCGGCGCCAGGAGGGCCAGGTGCACTGGCGCACGTGGCACGCCTACCCGCAGGAGGGCCAACTCGTCGCCACCCGCACGCGCGTGGGGGCCCGCCTTCCGGCGCCGGAGCCGATCCCGGTCTGACACCCGGCCCGTCGAGCTGTGCTGCACCGCCCACCTGGCTCCGGTGGGCGGTGTTTTGTGCGTGCAGAGGCGGGGGCGGTGGGGTTTTTGGGCGTGCAGGGGCGGGGCGGTGGGGTTTTTGGGGCGTGCAGCGGCAGGGGCGGTGCTGGTTTCCGCGCGCCCCCGCCAACCCCCTTCCCCTCGCGCGCCGTTGGGGACGCCGTGCGCGCCCGGCCCGCGTGTGCGAAACCCCGGACGGTGTCCGCCCCTGCGCCCGCGCGCGCTACCGCACAACCGCCGATGCACCGGCGACGCACCGCCGTACGCCCGCCGGGTGCCGCGGTTTGCACACGTGTGGGTGACAGAGTGCGCACGGGCGGTGACGTAGCGTTCCCATCGTGATCGAGTCGCCGCTGTCCGTGCCGCCCGGAGCCCCGCCGTCCGCGGGCCCGAAGGACACGGCGGTGCTGCCCGTCTCCCCGCGCGCGGGGCGCCTCCTCGTCCTCGTCGCGGTCTTCGTCAGCGCCGCCTGCGGATTGGTGTACGAGCTCGAACTCGTCGCCCTCGCCTCGTACTTGATCGGCGACTCCGTCACCCAGGCGTCCGTCGTGCTCTCCGTGATGGTCTTCGCGATGGGCGTCGGCTCGCTGCTCGCCAAACGGCTGCGCTGCCGTGCCGCCGCCGCGTTCGGCGCCGTCGAGGCGGCCCTCGCCCTGGTCGGCGGCTGCAGCGCGATGGTGCTGTACGCGGGCTTCGTGTGGGGCGCGGGCACGCGCGTGCTGCTCGTCGCGTTCTGCCTCGCCATCGGCGTGCTCATCGGCGCCGAAGTACCGCTCCTGATGACCCTCATCCAGCGCATCCGCCGGCAGGACGCGGGCGGCGCCGTGGCCGACCTCTTCGCCGCGGACTACGTGGGCGCGCTGGTCGGCGGCCTCGCCTTCCCGTTCCTGCTGCTGCCGCTGCTCGGCCAGTTGACAGGCGCCCTCATCACCGGCGCCGTCAACGCCCTCGCCGGCGGCGCCCTCGTCCTGTGGCTGTTCCGGCGGGACCTGAGCGCCCGCACCCGCCGCCGCCTGCTCGCCGCCAACCTCGCCGTCCTTGTGCTGCTCGCCGCCCTCGCCGCGGGCGTCGGCGACTTCGAACGCGCCGCGCGGCGCACGATGTACGGGGCGGACGTCCGCGTGGCCCTCCAGAGCGACGTGCAGGAAATCGTCCTCACCGGCGGGACCGGCACGTCCGGGGCCCCGCTGAGCCTGTACCTCGACGGGCGGCTGCGGGCCGGCGGCCGCGACGCACCCCGGTACCAGGAGGCCCTGGTGCACCCCGCGATGCGCGGCCCGCACGCGCGCGTGCTGATCCTCGGCGGCGGGGACGGCCTCGCCGCCCGCGAGGTGCTGCGCCACCCCGGCGTGGAACGCGTCGACCTGGTGGAGGTCGACCCGGAACTCGTCCGCCTGGCCCGCACGGACCCCGGCCTCAGCGCCCTCAACGCGCGCGCGTACGACGACCCGAGGCTGCACGCCGTCCAGGGCGACGCCTTCCAGTGGCTCCGCGAGATCCGTACGGGCGGCGACTTCCGGCCGTACGACGTGGTGATCGCCGATCTGCCCGAGCCCGGCGCAACCGAGACCGCCAAGCTCCACTCGCAGGAGTTCTTCGGCCTCGCCGGGCGCGTCCTCGGCCCCGGCGGACGGCTCGCCGTGCGCGCGGGGGAGGCAGGCAGGCCGCGCGTGTTCTGGACGGTCGACGCGAGCGTGCGCGCCGCCGGCCTGCGCACCGCGCCGTACGCCGTCGGGACCGGCCGGGGAGGCGGACCGTCGGGGCGGGCGTTCCTGCTCGCCGCGCGCACCGAGCCCCGGCTCGGCCTCGACCCGCACCCCGCCCGCCGCTCCCTCACCCCGGCCCAGCTCGGCGCAGGCACCCGCGCCCTCGCGCGCACGCGCGTGCCGGGACTGCCCCCGTCCACCCTCGTGCACCCCAGATACGCGGAGACGGCGAGCCCGAGCGGCTGACGTGCCGAATGTGTGGATACGCGGGTGCGGGGCCGACGGGCGTGGGTAGGCTCGGCTGACATGGAGCATGAGGTGTTCGTTCCCGTGGAGACAGAGCCCCTGCGGCAGGCGCTCGGTGACGCGGCCCGCGTCGCCCGCGGCATCCAGGGGCTCCAGCGCGACGCCAACGAAGGGGCGGAGCCCGTGTCGGGCCGCCTCAAAGTGCGGATCGCGGGGCACACGATCACCTATCGCGGCACCCTCCGGATCACCGAGGACACCTCGTCCGCCACCCCGTCCTTCACGGTCACCGGCGAGGCGACGGAGGTACGCGGCGCGGGGGCGGTCGAACTCTCCCTCGCCGTAAGCCTGTTGAGCGTCGACGACGGCACCCGGCTGGTGTACTCCGGCACCGGCAAGGGCGACGGCCGGGTCGCGGAGCTGGAGCAGTCCGCGGTCGAGGCCGCCGTACGACGCCTCCTGAGCCGGTTCTCGGAGCGGCTGGCGGGGTCGGTGCGGGCGACGGACGCCGAGCCCGAGCACGCCTCCGAGTCCGAGCACGCCGCCGAGCCCGAACGGCCCGAGGCCGAGGCCGAGTCCAGGGCCGAGCCCGAGGCCGACGCCGAGGCCGAGCCGTCCGGCACCCCCGAGCCCCAGACCGCCGAGCAACCCCAGACCGCCCCCGAGGACATCGCCCCCTCCGAGGACCCCGCCCCCGCCGACGACATCGCCCCCGAGAACGCCGCCCTCGACCCCTTCCACCAGGACGCCGGGGACGAGTCGTTCATCGCGCCGCCCGCCGAGGCCGCACACGCGCGGCGCACGATGATCGGCCGCAGCGCGGAGGAGGTCGACCACGCACCGCCCCGCGGCCGGTACGCGCCCGTGCCCGCCCCGCAGGCCTCCACCGCGAGCGACACCCTGCGCTGGGCCGCGCCCGCCGCTGCCTTGGTCGTCGCCTCCGCGATCGTCGTGGGCCGGGCACTGCGGCGCCGCCGGTAGCGAGGACCAGGACAGGGCCTAGGGTCGGGTTCGTGAAGACTCAGGACACGACGACCCTCGTCGCGGGCGAAGCGGAACTGACGGTCGACAGCGGCAACGGCTGCCGCATCGCGAGCCTCCGCATCGGCGGCACGGAACTGCTCAGGCAGGGCGACCACTTCGGCTCGTTCCCCATGGCCCCGTGGTGCGGCCGCACCGAGAACGGCCGGTTCCGCAACGGCGGCCAGCTGCACCAGCTCCCCGTCAACAACCCCCCGCACGCCATCCACGGCACCGTCCGCGACCAGCCCTGGCGCCGGGCACGCGGCGGCGACGACCGCACGGCGGTGTTCACGTACGACCTGATCGAGCCGTGGCCGTACGGCGGGCGGCTCACGCAGGTCTTCGAGCTGGCGGAGAACGCGCTGACGGTGCGGATGGGCCTGGAGACGTACGGCGACTCGTACCCGGCGCAGCTCGGCTGGCACCCCTGGTTCCTGCGCAACCTCGGCGGCGAGGACGTGACGATCGACTTCGACGCGGCCTGGCAGGAGGAGCGCGGCGCCGACCACCTCCCCACCGGCAAGCGCATCGACCCGCAGCCCGGCCCCTGGGACGACTGCTTCGGCATGCCGGACGGCGTCAGCACCACGCTGACCTGGCCGGGCCGGCTGGAACTGAAGGTCACGAGCCCCGCGGAATGGGTCGTGATCTACGACGAGCAGCCCGAGGCGGTCTGCGTCGAGCCCCAGACCGGCCCGCCCAACGGCCTCAACACCCACCCCCGCCTGGTCACCCCGATCGAACCGCTGGAAGCGGAGATGCGCTGGGAGTGGCGAGTGCTCTAGCCGTGCCCCGAGGGGGCGCGGGGCTGTGACATCAGCGGCTCCGCCGCGGGGCGCGACCAGCCGCGACGGCGGGGATGCCGAAGGAAGGACCGGGGGTTCCGGGGGCGGAGCCCCCGCGGCGGTACGGGCACCCCCGCGCCCCACTTAAGCTGACAACCATGAGTGACGTACGCGGCGAGCTGCTGCAGCAGATCAAGGACAAGGCCGTGGTGCACGGCAAGGTGACGCTCTCCTCGGGCATCGAGGCCGACTACTACGTGGACCTGCGCCGCATCACCCTCGACGGCGAGGCCGCCCCCCTCGTCGGGCAGGTGCTGCTCGACCTCACCGCCGAGCTGGACTTCGACGCCGTCGGCGGCCTCACCATGGGCGCCGACCCGGTCGCCGCGTCGATGCTGCACGCCGCCGCCGCGCGCGGAAAGCGCCTGGACGCGTTCGTCGTCCGCAAGGCCGCCAAGGCGCACGGCCTGCAGCGCCGCGTCGAGGGCCCGGACATCAAGGGCCGCCGCGTCCTCGTCGTCGAGGACACCTCGACCACCGGCGGCTCCCCGCTGACCGCCGTCGAGGCCGTCCGCGAGGCCGGCGCCGAGGTCGTGGGCGTCGCGACGATCGTGGACCGCGCCACCGGCGCCGCCGAGAAGATCACCGAGGGCGCGGGCGTCCCGTACCTCTTCGCGTACTCCAAGGACGAGCTCGGCCTCGACTGAGCGCGTCACCGGGCGGGCGCCGGGGCGTGCGCCGGGACGTGTACCGGGCGGTCGGGTGGAGGTGTCCGGCGAGTCTGGTTTGATGGGGGCGACGATGACGTCGCCCCCTCAATGAACCTCCGTGAGGGGCCCTCCGGTCAGGGCCACACTTACACCCGCACATCACAAGGAGCGGCCAGATGCCCATCGCAACCCCCGAGGTCTACAACGAGATGCTCGACCGGGCGAAGGCAGGCAAGTTCGCCTACCCCGCCATCAACGTGACCTCCTCCCAGACCCTGCACGCCGCGCTGCGCGGTTTCGCGGAGGCCGAGAGCGACGGCATCATCCAGATCTCCACGGGCGGTGCGGAGTTCCTGGGCGGGCAGTACAACAAGGACATGGTCACCGGCGCCGTCGCGCTCGCCGAGTACGCGCACATCGTCGCCAAGAAGTACGACGTCACCGTCGCGCTGCACACCGACCACTGCCCGAAGGACAAGCTCGACGGGTACGTGCGCCCGCTGCTCGACATCTCCGCCGAGCGCGTCGCCAAGGGCGAGAACCCGCTGTTCCAGTCGCACATGTGGGACGGCTCCGCCGAGACCCTCGCCGACAACCTGGCCATCGGCCAGGAGCTCCTGGAGAAGGCCCGCGCCGCGAAGATCATCCTCGAGGTGGAGATCACGCCCACCGGCGGCGAGGAGGACGGCGTCACCCACGAGATCAACGACGAGCTGTACACGACCGTCGACGACGCGCTGCGCACCGCCGAGGCCCTCGGCCTGGGCGAGAAGGGCCGGTACCTCCTTGCCGCGTCCTTCGGCAACGTCCACGGCGTCTACAAGCCGGGCAACGTCGTCCTGCGCCCCGAGCTCCTCAAGGAGCTGCAGCAGGGCGTCGGCGAGAAGTACGGCAAGACCTCGCCGTTCGACTTCGTCTTCCACGGCGGCTCCGGCTCCACGGCCGAGGAGATCACCACGGCCCTGGAGAACGGCGTCGTGAAGATGAACCTCGACACCGACACCCAGTACGCCTTCACGCGTCCCGTCGCGGACCACATGTTCAAGAACTACGACGGCGTCCTGAAGGTCGACGGCGAGGTCGGCAACAAGAAGACGTACGACCCGCGCACGTGGGGCAAGCTCGCCGAGGCCGGCATGGCCAAGCGCGTCGGCGAGGCCTGCGTGGCGCTGCGCTCGGCCGGCACGAAGCTGAAGTAAGGCCGCAGCAGGCTGTTCCGAAGGGCCCGGCTCCCGCAGGGGAGGCGGGCCCTTCGCCGTACCGGAATCAAGGTTTTCCACAGGGCTCGCCGTACCGGGATCCGGGTTGTCCACAGGCTCGGCGCGGGGGTGGGCGGACAAGGCAGACTTGGGGCATGTCCATTCACGAGAACCTGCTCGGGGGCCCGCCCCCGACCCACCTGCCCGACGACCCCGAGCCCCGCGAACTCCTCGCTGGCGGTACGGCAGCCGCCGACGTGGCCGCCAAGTACCCGGCGTCCTCGCTGGCCTGGGCCCGTCTCGCCGACGAGGCCTTCGAGCGCGGCAGCACCGTCGAGTCGTACGCCTACGCGCGTACGGGATACCACCGCGGCCTCGACGCGCTCCGTCGCGCCGGCTGGAAGGGCCACGGCCCGGTGCCGTGGGAGCACGAGCCGAACCGCGGCTTCCTGCGCGCCCTGCACGCCCTCGCGCGCGCGGCCCAGGCGATCGGCGAGCAGGAGGAGTACGAGCGGTGCTCCACGTTCCTGCGGGAGTCCTCGGAGACCGCGGCCGAGACCCTGGGCTGACGCCGGGGCGCAGGCGCTCTGACCTGCCCGGTCGTCGTGACCGGGCAGGTCTTGCCGGACCGGGGCAGGATTGCGGAGGATGCCGGTGGGGACCGGGGCCCCCGTGCCGGCATCGGCAGGGGCGGACCGCTACCCGGAGCAGGCACCAAGGAGACAGCGATGTCCCACGAGGCGGAAACGACGGCCGGGGAGACCCCCGAGGCCCCGCATCTCGACTTCGCAGGCACCACGCCGTACGAGGACTACGTACAGGCGGACGTCCTCACCCATCTGCAGCACCCGCTCTCCGACGACCCCGGGGAGATGGTCTTCCTCGTCACGACGCAGGTCATGGAGCTGTGGTTCACCGTGATCGTGCACGAGTGGGAGACCGCCGCGGCGGCCCTGCGCCAGGACGACCTGGGCACCGCGGTGGCCGCGCTGAAGCGCAGCGTCCGTGAGCTGGAGGCGCTCAACGCCTCCTGGAAGCCGCTGGGACAGCTCACCCCGGCACAGTTCAACTCGTATCGAAGCGCGCTCGGCGACGGCTCCGGATTCCAGTCGGCGATGTACCGGCGGATGGAGTTCCTCCTCGCCGAGAAGTCCGCGTCCATGCTCGTCCCGCACCGCGGCGCCCCGCGCGTGCACGCCGAGCTGGAGAAGGCACTGCACGAACCGAGCCTGTACGACGAGGTCGTCCGGCTCCTCGCCCGCCGGGGGTACGACATCCCGGAGGCCGTCCTCGACCGCGACGTCGCGCAGCGGTACGAGCCGTCGCCCGACGTCGAGGCGGTGTGGACCGCCGTGTACGCGGGGGACCAGGACAGCGAACTGGTGCGCCTGGGCGAGGCGTTGACGGACGTCGGCGAGCTGGTGTGGCGCTGGCGCAACGACCACCTGGTGGCGACTCGCCGCGCGATGGGCTCCAAGGCCGGTACGGGCGGCTCCGCCGGAGTGGCCTGGCTGGAGAAGCGGGCCCGCAAGAACGTGTTCCCCGAGCTCTGGACGGCGCGCAGTCATGTCTGAGAACCCGAACCAGAACTTGAACCCGAACCAGGACCAGGACTTGAACCCGAACCAGGACCAGGACTTGAACCCGGCCTCGGCTCTGGCTCCGGAGCTCGAGGAGCGGGCCGCCGCCCTCGACTCCGCCGACGAACTGGGCAAGCTGCGCGAGCAGTTCGTCCTGGACGCCGGGTCCGATCCTGCGGCTGACGCCGCGGGGGTGTACCTCGACGGCAACTCGCTCGGCGCGCTGCCGCGTTCCGTGCCCGGCCGGGTCGCGGACGTCGTGGAGCGCGAGTGGGGGCAGCTCCGCATCCGCTCCTGGACCGAGTCCGGCTGGTGGACGGCGCCCGAGCGGATCGGCGACCGGATCGCGCCGATCGTGGGCGCGGCGGCCGGGCAGATCGTGGTCGGCGACTCCACAAGTGTCAACGTCTTCAAGGCGGTTGTGGGCGCCGTGCGGCTGACCGGAGGGCCGGAGGCGGGCCGGGACGAGATCCTGGTGGACGAGTCGACGTTCCCCACGGACGGGTACATCGCGGAGTCCGCCGCCCGCATGACCGGCTGCACGCTGCGCGCCATGGCCCCCGCGGCCATGCCGGGCGCGCTCGGTCCGCGTACGGCCGCCGTCCTCGTCAACCACGTCGACTACCGCACCGGGCGGCTGCACGACCTGCCCGGCATCACCGCCGCCGTGCGCGGCGCGGGCGCGATCGCCGTCTGGGACCTGTGCCACAGCGCGGGCGCGCTGCCCGTGGGCCTCGACGAGCACGGCGTGGACCTGGCGGTGGGCTGCACGTACAAGTTCCTCAACGGCGGCCCGGGTTCGCCCGCGTACCTGTACGTGGCCGAGCGCCACCAGGGCGCGTTCGACTCGCCGCTGCCCGGCTGGAACTCGCACGCCGAGCCGTTCGGCATGCGCCCCGCGTACGCGCCCGCGGACGGCGCGCTCCGCGGCCGCGTCGGCACGCCGGACATCCTGTCGATGCTGGCCCTGGAGGAGTCCCTGAAGGTGTGGGACGGCGTCTCGGTCGACGCGGTGCGGGAGAAGTCCCTGGCGCTCACGGACTTCTTCCTGGAGTGCGTCGCGGCGCACGTCCCGGCCGGCAGCGTCACCTCGGTCACCCCTGAGGAGCACGCCGAGCGCGGCAGCCAGGTCGCACTTCGGTGTGACGGCGCGGCCGCCGTGATGGACGAGCTGATCGCCCGCGGCGTCGTCGGCGACTTCCGCGCCCCGGACGTCCTCCGCTTCGGCTTCACCCCGCTGTACGTGGGCTTCGCCGAGGTCGAGCGGGCGGCCCGGGTTCTCGGGGAGGTGCTGCGCAGCCGGTCGTAGGGGACCTCGCGCTCCCTGTCCCGGCGAGGGCGGGCCAGGTGTTCCGGTGCGGGCGGGTCTGGGGAAGGATCGGCCCCGGACCCGCCCCTCACCGACCTCGCCTGCCCCACCCGCCGCACCTGCCCCACCTGCCCTCCCGGAAAGGCCCCACCTCCATGTCGGACGACGCCGAAGAAGAGTCGGCCTTCTCGCACCCCGCCGTCGCCCCCGACGCCACCGCGTCCTACGGCGAACACCCCGACCAGGTCGTCGACTTCTACGCCCCGCGCGGCGGCGACGGCCGGCGCGCGCCGCTCGTCGTCGTCCTGCACGGCGGCGCCTGGCGTGCCCCGTACGACCGGCAGCATGTGACGCCGTTCGCGGACTTCCTGGCCCGGCGCGGCTTCGCCGTCGCCAACGTCGAGTACCGGCGCGGAAGTCCCGTACCGCATCAGGGAGTCGAGGCTCCGGTGGCGGGCCGCTGGCCCGAGACGTTCGACGACGTGGCGGCCGCGGTGGACGCGCTCCCCGAGCTCGTGCCGCTGCACCTGCCGCAGGCCGACCTGCGGCGCACCGTCCTCACCGGGCACTCCGCGGGCGGGCACCTCGCGCTGTGGGCGGCCGCGCGGCACGTGCTGCCCGCCGACGCGCCGTGGCGCCTGCCGCGCCCCACCCCGCTGCGCGGCGTCGTCGCGCTCGCCCCGATCGTCGGCTTCCAGCGGGCCGCCGAGCTCGACGTGTGCGGCGGTGCGCCCGTCCAACTCCTGGGCGGCGACGGCAAGTTCGCCGACCGCATCCCGCTCGCCGACCCGGCCGCTCTGCTTCCCACCGGCATCGCGACGACGCTGGTGCAGGGCCGCACGGACACGACGGTCCCGTACGAACTGGCCGAGGAGTACGCGGACGCCGCCGCGAAGGCCGGCGAACTCGTCGGCTGCACGCTCCTGGAGGACGTCGGCCACTTCCCGCTGATCGACCCGGCGGCGGACGCGTGCGCGGTGGTGGCGGAGGAGATCGCCCAACTGGCGTTCTGAAGGCGGGGGTTGGGGGCGGGGTCCGGCTGCCGTAGGGGGCGCGGTTTCCGTCGTCCTGCGGGAGGTCCCGCAATCGCGCCCTACGGGGGGCCCGTAATCCGTCTTCCTGCGGGAGGTCCCGCAATCGCGCCCTACGAGAGGTCCCGTAATCCGTCGTCCTGCGGGGGCCGTAATCCGACTCATACCTGAGAGCTACGTGGTGGATGCCCCCGTGAGCGGGACGCAGTTCACAAGGGCGCAGGCCTAACTTCCTTGTCAGGCACCGCAATCGGGCGGGCCGCGGAACGGGAGGGGGCCGGTCGTGAGGAGCGGACGGTGGTGGCGGGCCTGGCTCGCCGCGTTGCTCACCGCGTGCGTGGTGGTGCCGCTCTCGGGAGCCGTACGACCGGGGATCCCCGCGCCCGCGCCCGCCCGCATCGAGGCGAAGACCCCGCTGCCCGTGCGGTACGCGGCGCATCGGGCGAACGCCGCCGAGGCCGCGCGCACGGCGCGGGCGGCGGGCGCCGAGCGGCGCGCGGCCGCCCTGCGCGCCCTGTCCGGCCACGCCTTCCTGGAGTTCGACGCCCGCGGCCCGGGCCGCACCGCCGAGGTCCTCGGCGACCTGCGCACCGCCGACCGCGTCGCGATCCTGGTCCCCGGCTCCGACACCGGCATCGACACGTACGCCCGCTTCCGCCGCGGCGCCCTCGCCCTGCGGGACGAGCTGGGCCCCGGCGCGGCGGTGATCGCCTGGCTCGGGTACGAGACGCCGGGCACCGTCAGCCCGGAGGCCCTCACGTCCGACCGCGCCCACACCGGCGCGGCCCGACTCCGCGCATTCCTCGACCGGTTGAGCGCTTACGGCCTGCGCGCCCGCACCCCTGTCACCCTGCTCTGCCACTCCTACGGCTCGGTGGTGTGCGCCCGCGCCGCCCACGGCCTCGGCCCGCACGGCACGCCCGCGGTCACCGACATCGCCCTGTACGGCAGCCCCGGCACCGGGTTCGCCCGGGCCGCCGAGCTGCGCACCCGCGCCCGCGTCTGGGCCGGTCGCGCCGCCCACGACTGGATCGGGGACGTCCCACACGCACGCGTCCAACTCCCCGGCACGACCGTCGGGTTCGGCCCCGACCCGGTGTCCGCGGCGTTCGGCGCCCGTCGCTTCGCCGCGGGGGACGGCGACCACAGCGGCTACCTGAAGCCGGGCTCGACCGCCCTCGCCAGCCTGGCCCGCATCGTGCGCGGGCAGCACCCGGAGGTGCCGCATGCCTGACAGCCTCGTCCGCCGCGTGTCCGCCGCCACCCCCGCCGACCGGGACCGAGCCCTCGACGCCCTGCGGGCCCTCGCCATCCTCGGCGTGGTCCTCGGCCACTGGCTGGTGACGGCCCTGGTCGGCGAGGGCGGCACGCTGCACGGCGCGAGCCCGCTGAGCGACCTGCCGTGGCTCGCGCCGGTCTCCTGGCTCTTCCAGACCCTCGCCGTGTTCTTCCTGGTCAGCGGGTACGTGACGGCGAAGGGGTGGGCGAGCGCGTCGGCCCCGGCGGCGGGGACGGAGGGCAGGAGTGGCCCCGTCGGCGCGGGCGGGCGCGCGTACCGGGCGTGGCTGCGGGCCCGGCTCGCGCGGCTGTTCCGGCCGGTCGCGGCGCTGCTCGCGCTGTGGGCCGTCGCGACGCTCGGGCTGCTGGCGACGGGCGCGGACCTGGGCACGGTCCGCACACTCCTCAAGCTCGTGCTCTCCCCGCTCTGGTTCCTCCTCGTCCTCGCCGCCCTGACGGCCCTCACCCCGCTGGTGGCCCGGCTGCACCCGCTGTGGCCGCTGGCGGCCGTCATCCACGTCGACCTCGTGCGCTTCGGCCTCGGCGGACCGGACTGGCTCGGCTGGATCAACCTCGCCGCGGGCTGGCTCGTGCCGTACTGCCTGGGCGCGGGGTGGGCTCGCGGGGCGAGCTTGGGCGATACGGGGCCGAGGGGTGCGGGCCCGGGCGGTGCGCGCTCGGGCGGTGCGGGCTTGGGCGGTGCGGGCTTGGGCGGTGCGGCGGAGGTCGTCGGAGGTCGGGCCCCGTACGGCCGTGGGGCAGAGGGCCGTCGCCGGATCAGCTGGCGTACGGCCGGGGTCGGTGGGCGTACGGCCGGGGTCGGTGGCCGGGCGACCGGGTGGACGTTGCTGCTCGGCGGCACCGTCGCGACCGCGGGGCTCGTCGTCCTGGCCGGCTACCCCGCGTCGATGGTCGGCGTGCCGGGCGCCGAGGTGTCCAACCTCAACCCGCCCACCCTGGCCGCCGTCACCTTCGGCCTCGCCCAGTGCGGCGCGGCGCTGCTGCTGCACGGACCGCTGACCCGAGCGATGCGCCGCCCGCTGCTGTGGACCGGCGTGGCCCTGGCCAACCTGTCCGCGCTGACGGTCTTCCTCTGGCACCAGACGGCCCTGCTCGTCGTCACCGCCCTCGGACTCCTCACAGGCCGGCCCCTGCCGGGGCTGCACACGGCGCCCGACGACCCGGCCTGGATCCTGCACCGGCTCGCCTGGCTCCCGTTGTTCGCGGCGGTGCTCGCCGTCTGCTGGGCGGCGTTCCGCGGCGCGGAGCACGGGCGTCGCCGCAGCCGCGGCGGCACCACGGTCGTCCGGGTCCACCGTCCCGCCCCCCGAAGGAGTGAAACCCCATGCCTAAGGTGACCGCTGTGACGACGGTCGGACCGCTCCTGCGCCTCCTGAGCCTCCTGCGCCGAGGCCTGCGGGCCCTGGGGCAGGACCTGTTGACGCTCGCGCCCGACCCGCTGCTCGCCCCGTCCCGCCCCAGCTGGGCCCGCGCCCTGCTGTACGTGCCGTTCGTGTACGCCGCCGGTGCCCTCGGCGCCGCCGCGCTCTCCAACCTGTCGAGCATCTACGAGATGCACCCGGTCGGCTCCCGCCTGGTCCAGGCCCTGGTGCTGCTGCAGGCGGCCGCGCTCGTCCTCGTCGTGTCCCGGCCGGTCGCCGCGTGGTGGCTGGTCACCGGCGCCGCCGTCGCCCAGGCCCTCTCCGTGACGGGGGTGCGGGACGACACGTTCTGGCCGTGGCCGGTGTGGGGCCTCGTCCTCGAAGTGCTCGTCCTGATCCTGGTGTCGCTCCGCGCCCGCACGCGCGCGACGCTCACGATGCTGGCCCTCACGGTCGGCGTCACCCTCCTCCTGCCGTACGTACGGACCCCGCCGGGCGCCGAGCGGCAGGCGGACGCCATGGCCGTCGCCGTGTTCCTGCTCGCCGTGTTCTTCAGCGCTCCGCTGCGCGGACTGCGCCAGGCCCGCAGCCGGCTCGTCGAGCAGACCTCGCTCACCGCGGAGGAACGCGCCCGGCGCACGGTCCTGGAGGAGCGCAGCCGCATCGCCCGCGAACTGCACGACGTGGTGGCCCACCACATGTCGGTGATCTCCATACAGGCCCAGGTCGCCCCGCACCTGGTCGAGAACCCCTCCGACGAACTCAGGGAGAACCTCGAAGGGATCAGGAACAACGCCCTGGAGGCGCTCACCGAACTCCGCCGCGTCCTCGGCGTCCTGCGCTCCGAACACGGCGAACAGGCCCCCGAGACCCCGCAGCCCACCCTCGACCGGCTGGACGGCCTGATAGCCAACGCCCGCGCGGCCGGCCTCGCCATAACCGCACAACTCGCGGGCACGGAACGCCCGTTGCCGCCGGGCGTGGAACTCTCCGCGTTCCGGATCGTGCAGGAGGCGCTGAGCAACGCGATGCGCCACGCTCCCGCCGCCGATGTGCGCGTCGAGCTGGAACGCACGCGCCAGTGCCTTCGTATACACATAAGCAACGGCCGCCCCGCACGGCCCGTCGCGCCCTCGCCGGGGGCGGGCCACGGACTGCTGGGGATGCGGGAGCGGGCCGCGATGCTCGGCGGGGAACTGACGGCGGGACCGACGCCGACGGGTGGGTACGAAGTGACGGCGCTGCTGCCGTTGAACTAGGGGGAAACGCATGACGATCCGAGTGCTGATCGCCGACGACCAGCAGATGGTCCGGCAGGGCTTCACCGTGCTGCTCGACGCCGAACCGGACATCGAGGTGATCGGCCACGCCGTCGACGGCCGGGACGCGGTCGCCAAGGTCGCCGAACTGGGACCGGACGGCCCGGACGTGGTCCTGATGGACATCCGCATGCCGGAGATGAGCGGCATCGAGGCGACCCGCCGCCTCACCCAGACCACCGAGGACACGGCGGACACGGGGGTGAAGGTCCTGGTCCTGACGACCTTCAACCTCGACGAGTACGTCTACGACGCGCTGCTCGCGGGCGCCTCCGGCTTCCTCCTCAAGGACGCGTCGGCCGGCCAACTCGCCGAGGCGGTCCGGGTGGTGGCGGCCGGGGACGCCCTGCTCGCACCGGGCGTCACACGCCGACTGATCACGGAGTTCGCCCGCCTGGGCGCCCCACGCGCGCCCACGATGGAACGCCTCGGTGTCCTCACGGAACGCGAGACGGAGGTCCTGGCCCTGATCGCCCAGGGCCTGTCGAACGCGGAGATCGCCGAGCAGCTCGTCGTCGCCGAACAGACGGTGAAGACCCACGTGGGCCGCATCCTCGTCAAACTCGACCTCCGCGACCGCACCCAGGCAGCGATCTTCGCGTACGAGTCGGGGCTGGTCCGGCCGGTGGGGTACTAGCGGATGCGCAGGCAGCTGACCTGGCAGGCGAGACTGCTGATCGTGTTGCTCACGCTGTGCGTGGTGGGGATCGTGGGGGTGGTGGCCCGGGCAGCCGTGGCCGTCCTCTTCTGAGATCTGGGGGGCGGGGGCATGGACTCCGGACCTCTGGCGCAGGCCGCCTTCTCACGGTGAGACTCGGGGCATGGACGACGAGCGACTGCTGGGCGCCGACCCCGGCGACCCGTACCCGACATACGCCGCGCTGCGCGCGCAGGGGCGGGTGCTCTGGTACGAGGAGTCGGGGCAGTGGCTGATCCCGCACCACCGGGACGTGACCGCGCTGCTGCGGGACCGGCGGCTGGGGCGCACGTATCTGCACCGGTTCACGCACGAGGAGTTCGGCCGTACGCCGCCGCCCGCCGCGCACGAACCGTTCCACGTGCTGAACGACAACGGGCTGCTCGACCTGGAGGCGCCCCGGCACACGCGGATCAGACGGCTGGTGTCGAAGGCGTTCACGCCGCGCAGGGTGGCGGAACTGCGGCCGTACATCGAGGAGTTGGCGGGAGAGCTGGTCGCCGGGCTAGTCGCGGACGGCGGCGGGGACCTGGTGGCGCGGGTCGCGGAGCCGCTGCCGGTCGCGGTGATCGCGCAGATGCTGGGCGTACCGGAGCAGGACCGGCACCTGCTGCGGCCGTGGTCGGCGGCGATCTGCGGGATGTACGAGCTGAACCCGTCGGAGGAGACAGCGCGGGCGGCGGTGCGGGCGTCGGTCGAATTCACGGAGTACTTGCGAGAGTTGATCGCGGAGCGGCGCAAGAACCTGGGCGAGGACCTGATCTCGGGCCTGATCGCCGTGCACGACGAGGACGGCGGGCGGCTCACGGAGCAGGAGATGATCTCCACGGCGGTGCTGCTCCTGAACGCCGGCCACGAGGCGACGGTGAACTCGACGGGCAACGGCTGGTGGGCGCTGTTCCGGCACCCCGAACAGCTCGCGGCGCTCCGTGCCGGGGACGTGCCGCTGTCCACAGCTGTGGAGGAACTGCTGCGCTACGACTCGCCGTTGCACCTCTTCGAGCGGTGGGTCCTGGAGGACATCGAGGTCGACGACGTGGAGATCCCGCGCGGCTCGGAGGTCGCCCTCCTCTTCGGCTCGGCCAACCGCGACCCGGCGGCGTTCCAGGACCCGGACCGCCTCGACCTGTCCCGCACGGACAACCCACACGTCAGCCTCGGCGGCGGCATCCACTACTGCCTCGGCGCCCCCCTGGCCCGCCTCGAACTCGCGGCTTCGTACTCCCAGTTGCTCCACCAGGCCCCGAACCTGCGCCTGACGGCCGAGCCGCAGTGGAAGGAGGGGCTGGTGATCAGGGGGGTGCGGGAGTTGGTGGTGGAGGTGTGAGCAGGGGTGCGATGGCGCATGGGCGGGGCGGCGGAGGCGCGCTGCGGCTATGCGCTCATTCGTTCGAGTGAGGTGATCGCGGAACTGTCGCCTCCGGCATGTGGGCCTCGGCAGGCTGGCTCGTGCCTGGGAAGGAGGGCGCCATGACGGTCATGGCAGAGCGCGCGACTCAGAGGTCCCCGGTGTCGCTGGAGGGGTTCGAGCGGCTTGCGGACTTCGCCGCCAAGGACTCGGACAACACCGTCAAGTTGGAGTTCATCGGCGGACGGATCGGAGTCAAGCGCGCCCCGGACGGAGACCACACGACCATCGTGACCTGGCTGATGCGGCAGTGCATGCAGCACAGGCCGGAGCTGGACCTGTACGCGGAGCAGGGTCTGAGGGTCGAGGCTTACCGCAGAGGGCGGGCCCGCCCCGATGCCACGCTCGTCCCCGAGGCCCATTTCGCAGGGGACGGCGAGTGGGCCGACACCGAAGGCGTCCTCATGACGGTGGAGGTCACCTCGTTCGACGCGGACGCCGACCGCCGGGACCGGAAGGAGAAACCCTCCGCGTACGCGGCGGCAGGCATTCCGGTGTACCTGCTGATCGACCGCGAAGTGGGCACCTTGATCGTCCACAGCAGCACGGACGCCGAGGCCGGCCGGTATCAGGACATCCACATCGTGAAATTCGGCGACCGGCTGCACCTGCCCACCCCCGTGGACGTCGAGTTCGGCACGGAGAAGCTACGGGACTTCGTGCGCTGACACGGTCCGTCGCGTCGTCCTTGAGCCATCGCTCGGACCCGTACGAGGAGTGACTCCCGGCTGAGGACTGAGGGGGCGTAGTCCTTGAGGGGGACTGTCGGAGATCCGTAGTGAGGGTGACGACCCGGGAGCGGGGCGCGCCTAGCGTTTGGGGGGTGAAGCCGATGACCAAGCCATTGCCGACCGAGGCCGGACTGCTGCGCGCCGCGCGGCAGGCGTTCCGTGCCGATCTGCTGAGCGGAGCGTTCGCGTTCCGCCCGATGGAGCCGCTCGCCGTGGAGGGCGACGGGGCCACCCGGCTGCTGCGGGTGATCCCCAAGTCCCGTCGCAGCTCCGCCCGTTGGCTGCCGCACGCCGGGATCGTGCTGGTGGCGGCGTTCATCTTCCTCTCCGGGGCGTGGCTGCCGAACCGGGACCTCGCGGAGGGCGTCGTCACCGCGCTGTTCGCGGTGGCGCCGGTGCTGATGACGCTGTTCCGGCCCGTCGCCGCGTTCTGGCTGTCGTTCGCGACGACCGTGGTCATGGTGCCGCTCTCCCTCGACCCGATCTTCCCGTGGACGGTGCCCGGGTTCCTGGCCCACCTCTTCGTGATCGCCTTCGTGACGTTCCGTACCAGGCCGCGTGTGGCCCTGGAGCTGTGGGCGGTCACGGTCGCCTTCGCGGTCGTGCTCGGGCTGTTGATCGGCGAGTCCGCGCCGGCGGCCGTGATGACGGTGGCCTCCGGGCTGACCCTCGCCGTCGCGGCCTCCGTGCGCGGCTGGTCGTCCGCGCGGCGCGAGGTCGTCGCCAAGGAACGCGAGGTCGAGGAGAAGGAGGAGGTGACGCTCGCGGAGCGGTCGAAGCGGACCCTGCTGGAGGAGCGCACCACCATCGCCCGCGAGCTGCACGACGTGGTCGCCCACCACATGTCCGTCGTCGCCATCCAGGCGGAAGCCGCCCCGTACCGGGTGGAGAACCCGCCGCCCGAGCTGGCCCAGGCCTTCGCCACGATCAGGGAGAACGCGGTCGCGGCGCTCACCGAACTCCGCCGCGTCCTCGGCGTCGTACGCGCGGAGAACTACGAGGCGCCGGACGCGCCGCAGCCGACGCTCGGCGACCTCGGCGCGCTCGTCGACAACGTCCGCGAGGCCGGGCTGAGCGTGCGGCAGTCCGTCACGGGGGCGGTGCGTCCTCTGCCGCCGGGCGTGGAGCTGTCGGCGTACCGCATCGTGCAGGAGGCCCTCAGCAACGCCCTGCGGCACGCACCCGGCGCCGCCGCCGAGGTGGAGATCGCGTACGTCCTCGGCGGCCTCGGCCTGCGCATAGTCAACGGCCCGCCGACCGGCCTGGCCAAGGCCTCACCCGGCGCCGGGCACGGGCTGACCGGCATGCGGGAGCGGGTCGCGATGCTCGACGGCGAGATGACGGCCGGGGCGAGCGCGGACGGTGGGTACGAGGTGGAGGTGTTCCTGCCCGTGCGGGGCGGCGACGAGGAGCGGGCCGCATGAACGACGAGCGGAGCGACGCGCGGCACGGCGAGCCGGGCGACATCCGGGTGCTGATCGCGGACGACCAGATGATGGTCCGCGAGGGGTTCTCCGTGCTGCTCGGCGCGATGCCGGGGATCGAGGTCGTGGGGGAGGCGGTCAACGGGCGGGAGGCGGTGGCGAAGACGGTCGAACTCCGGCCGGACATCGTCCTGATGGACATCCGGATGCCGGAGCTGAACGGCATCGAGGCGACACGCGAGATAGTCGCCGCCGAGACGGGGACGCGGGTGCTGGTCCTGACGACGTTCGACCTCGACGAGTACGTCTACGAGGCGCTGCGCGCCGGTGCCTCCGGGTTCCTCCTCAAGGACGCCTCGGCCCGCCAACTCGCCGACGGCATACGGGTGGTGGCCTCGGGGGAGGCGCTGCTCGCGCCGACGGTGACGCGACGCCTGATCTCCGAGTTCGCGAGGCTCGGCTCGGTGAAGGCGCCGGCGGTCACCCAGGTCGGGGATCTGACGGAGCGGGAGACGGAGGTGCTGGTCCTGATCGCCCAGGGGCGGTCCAACGCGGAGATAGCGCTCCAGTTGGTGGTGGCCGAGTCGACGATCAAGACGCACGTCAGCAGGATCCTGGTGAAGCTGGGCCTGCGGGACCGGACGCAGGCGGCGGTGTTCGCCTACGAGGCGCGGCTGGTGACGCCTTCGTAGGCTCGCTGACCCGTCCGGGCGAGGTGGGCGCCGGTGGGGAGAGTCACGTGCGCTGAACCGCGCACCCTCGGGACCGCACCGCGCGAGGTGCGGTGCCCCCGACTCCGTTACAGGCCGGGGGCACCGCACGATCGAAGGGCTCGCCGCGCCACACGGCCGAAGGGGCCGGCTCGGGCCGCCCGACCGAAGAGGCTCGCCCGCACCGCACGTTCGAAGGGGCCGGCTCGGGCCGCCCGACCGAAGGGGCTCGCCCGCCCCCGCGCCCGCTCCCGTGGCGTCCAGGGGCGCTACTTCGTCTCCAGGTCCCTGCGCCGGAAGCCTGCCAGGCCTAGCCAGTTCAGGGCCGCCGCCAGCACCGTCAGGACCAGCAGCGGGGTCCACTCCATGTCCGCGGCCGGCAACTGCGGCACATGGCCGAACGGCGACAGGTTCGCCATCCAGGAGGGGAACTGGAACAGCTCGCCCAGGTAGCCGACCACGAAGGCGTAGACAGGGACGATCCACGTCGCCGCGACGGCCCGCGGGAACCAGCCGAAGAACACCACGGCCACGCCGACGGTCACCCACAGCGCGGGTGCGTAGGCGAGGGCGGCCCCCGTGAGCTTCAGCACCAGGGCGCCCTCACCGGTCGAGCCCGCACCCGCCAGACCGATGCCAAGACCGGCCAGGGCGAGAAGTGCCGTACCGCCGAGCATCGCCACCGCGAGGTGGCTGCCGACCCAGCGGTCCCGGGAGAGCCCCGTGGCGAGCAGCGGCTCGGCTCGGCCGGCGCTCTCCTCGGAGCGGGGACGCAGAGCGGCCATGACCACGTAGACGGAGGCCACGACAGTGAGCACCACCATCACCATCGACGCGAACGACTCGGCGATCGTGCCACCGCCGACCCGCTGCAACGCCTCCTGGATCTGGTCGATGTTCTTCAGCATGTCCTCGGCGTCCCCGAGGATCGAGCCGTACATCGCACCCATCAGGAACAGACCCGCACCGAAGCCGATGAGCATCCCGCGGTGCAGCCGTAGCGCGAACCCGAACGGGCGGGTCAGCGCAGCTGAGGCCGAGGGGCGGCCGAGACGCGAGGCGCGCAGGCCCGCGCCCACGTCCCGCCGTGTCGAGAGCACGAACCCGGCACCGCCGCAGACCACGGCGAGCGCCAGGCAGAGCAGCAGCGGCCACCAGTGGTCGTCGACGTATGCGTACGTCCGCTGGACCCAGCCGATCGGCGAGAGCCAGGACAGCGCGCCGTTGTCGCCCGCGTCGCCGGCCGCGCGCAGCACGTAGGCGAGGCCGATGACAGCCAGGGCCATGCCGGTCGCGCCGCGCGTGTGCGGCGTGATCTGCACGGTGACGGCGGCGACCCCGGCGAACGCGATGCCGGCCGCGGCGTGCGCGAAGCCGTACAGCAGCGAGCCGGGGGTGTCGATGCCGGTGACGCCCATGCCGGACAGACCGAGAGCGAGGAGCAGCGCGAGTGCGACGTTGGCGAGCACCGCCACCGACAGCGCAGCCGCGAGCTGTGCGTGCCGGCCGACCACCGTGGAACGGAGCAGCTCGGCGCGGCCGGTCTCCTCCTCGGCGCGCGTGTGCCGGGTGATGACCAGGACGCTCATCAGGCCGACGAGGACGGCCATGAAGCCGAGCATCTGGTGGCTCAGCATGGCGCCGAACCCGTAGTCGTCGAGGTAGTGGCGCGGGCCGGTCATGGCGAGCCCGGCGGGGCTGTCCATGGTCTGCACGACCGAGGCCCGCTGCTCGGAACTGGCGTACAGCGTCTCGAAGTTGGCCGCCGTGGCGAGCGTGCCGACGAACAGCGCGAGGATCCACACCGGGAGCCGCACGCGGTCGCGGCGCAACGCGAAGCGGATCAGGGTGCGGGTGCCGGCCAGCGCGTTGCCGCCGATGAAGGCGGGCCCGGGGGCAGGCGCCTTCGTGGCGACCGTGTGGGTGGCGGTTCTCATCGCACGTCTTCCTTCTTCGCCGTACGCCCACGGCCGCGGCTGCGCCCACGGCCCGCACTGCTGCCATGGCCGTCGGAGTCGGAAATCCTGCCGTTGTTGCCGCCGTTGCCGTGGCCGTTCTGGGCGAGCTCGTCGCCGTAGTGGCGCAACATGAGCTCTTCGAGCGTCGGAGGGTGGCTGACCAGGGACCGGATTCCGAAGCCGGTCAACTGCTTGAGCGCGGCGTCGAGTTGGGCGCCGTCCACGGCGAAGCGGACGCGCGTCCCGTCCGTGGTGAGATCGTGCACGCCGGTCAGGATGTCGAGCCCGTCGGCGGGGCGCTCGGTCTCGACCTCGACGGTGGTGCGGGTCAGGTGCCGCATCTCGCTGAGCGTGCCCGACTGCACGGTCCTGCCCAGCCGGATGATGCTCACCCGGTCACAGAGCTTCTCGACCTGCGCCAGGATGTGGCTGGACAGCAGCACGGTCTTGCCGGCCGCCTTGGCCTCGCCGATGACGTCCTGGAAGACGACTTCCATGAGGGGGTCGAGCCCGGCCGTCGGCTCGTCGAGGAGCAGCAGCTCGGCGTCGGAGGCGAGGGCCGCGACGATGGCGACCTTCTGCCGGTTTCCCTTCGAGTACGCCCGGCCCTTCTTCGTCGGATCGAGGTCGAAGCGGTCGATCAGCGCATCCCGCCGCGCCTTGTCCAGCCCTCCGCGCAGCCGGGAGAGCAGGTCGATGGCCTCGCCGCCGGTGAGGTTCGGCCACAGCTCCACGTCGCCGGGCACGTAGGCGATGCGCCGGTGCAGTGCGACCGCGTCGTTCCACGGGTCCCGGCCGAGGAGTTGGGCCGCGCCGGAGTCGGCGCGGAGCAGGCCGAGCAGTACGCGGATGGTGGTGGACTTCCCGGCGCCGTTGGGGCCGAGGAAGCCATGGACCTCACCGGTCTCGACGTCCAGGTCGAGGCCGTCGAGCGCGTGTGTCCGTCCGAAGGACTTGTGGAGTCCGGAGACGGTGATTGCCTTCGTCATGATTTTGAACGTACGGTAGTTTCACAAATTTGTGAAGTTAAGGAAGCGTATAAACTCGACGGACGCGAGAGCACCGCGCTGAGCAGGGGAGATGATCGGGCGATGGGCCAGCAGGCCGGCACGGGACGGGCCGACAAGAAGGGTGCCGCCACGGCACGGAACGAAGAGGCCGTCGCGCGCTTCGTGGAGAACTTCGCGGCCGCGTTCGTGGAGGCGGGCGTCCAGCGCATGCCGGCCCGTGTGTTCGCCGCGCTCCTCGCGTCCGACTCCGGCGCCATGTCGTCGGCGGAGCTCGGCCGGCAGCTCCAGGTCAGCCCGGCCGCGGTCTCCGGCGCGGTGCGCTACCTCACGCAGCAGCACATGGTCTCCCGCGAGCGCGAGCCCGGCACCCGCCGCGACCGGTACCGCGTGCACAACAACCAGTGGTACGAGGCGCTCGCCAACCGCGACCAGATCATGAAGCGCTGGGAGGAGGCGCTGCGCGAGGGCGTGAACAGCCTCGGCGCCGATACGCCCGCGGGCCGCCGGATGGCGGAGACGCAGGCTTTCTTCGAGTTCGTCGGCGAGGAGCTGCCCCTGATGCTTGACCGCTGGCGCGCCCGCCGCGAGGAGCTGTTCGGAGAGTGACGGGTCGGCGGGGCCCGCCGCCCCGCCGACGCCCGCCTCACCCCGGCAGCGTCAACGCCCATGCCTCCGGCCGTACCGTCCATGTCCGTGCCCTGACCGGGCCGGACGTCACGGCGTCCGCGCGGTAGCGGAAGTCCGGGCCGGAGACCGTGACCGTGCGCGCGTGCGCCCGTACCGGGGACTCCGCGCCCGTGGCCCACACCTCGACCCGCGCGAGACCGCCGCGCAGCGGCCGCACCGAGACCCCGACGACCGGCTGGTCCAGGTCGACGAGCGTCACCCCGTCCGCCTCCACCCGCAGCCGCGCGGGCCCCGGCGTCGCGCGCACCGAGGGCGAGGGCCGTACGAGCGTCCGCATCAGCGACTGGCACGTACGCAGCAACGCCCCCGGACCGGAACCCGAGCCGGAACCCGAGCCGGAACCCGAGCCGGAACCCGAGCCGGAACCCGAGCCGTCGGACGAGTCCGGACCCGGCGCCGCACCGGACCCCGCGCCGGACCCGGCTCGGCCTCCCGACCTCGACCCCGCCCGGGACCCCGCCTCCGCCCCGTTCGCCGCCACCGCCGCCGGGATCGCCAGGCGGCCGAGCACCACCCCGTCGCTGTCGTCGACGAGCAGGTCGAGGCGGCGGGGCGAGCCGTCGAGGACCGTGCGGGCGGCGGCCACCGCGCCCGTCGGCACGCCGAGCGCGTGCGCGAGACCCGTCGCCGTGCCGACCGGGACCAGGGAGAGGGTCGCGGCGGACAGTTCGCGCTCGCGGTGCAGGGCGCTCACCGCGCGTAGCAGCGCGCGGTCGTCGCCGACCACCACCGGCCTGCGGGAACCGCGCCGGGTCAGGGCACGGGCGAACTCCTCCGGGCCGTCCGGCAGGCACACCTTCGGCGGGCCGCCGGACGCGCCCGCGCACAGCACGTCCTTCGCGATCCGGACCGACTCCCCGTCGACCGCGCGGGCCGTCGGATCGATCACCACCAGGAGCGGATGGGCCGGGTTCAGCGGCTGCGCGCTGTGCCCGGCGGGCTCTGGAGCCGACACCTCGGTCCTTCCTCGGGTAGCATCTTTGTGCAAGAGCCCCTTGCGCTATTGCGCCAGGGGCTTCGTCTATTCCGGGGCACCGGTCCGACGGGTGCGGCCAACGAGGGTCGCGGTGTGCGCGTACGACAACGTTCGTCGAGCGTTCGTGACGCGTTCGTGCACGCCCCTGACCTTGGACATGCCCCGCCCGGAAGGGGTGTACGCCTGTGCCCGCACTTGTGCTGCTCGGTGCTCAGTGGGGTGACGAGGGCAAGGGAAAGGCCACCGACCTGCTCGGTGGCTCCGTTGACTATGTGGTGCGCTACCAGGGCGGCAACAACGCCGGCCACACGGTTGTCGTAGGCGACCAGAAGTACGCGCTCCACCTCCTCCCCTCCGGAATCCTCTCGCCGGGGTGTACGCCCGTCATCGGCAATGGTGTCGTCGTCGACCCGGCGGTGCTGCTCTCCGAGCTGAGCGGCCTGAACGAGCGCGGCGTCGACACCTCCAAGCTCCTGATCAGCGGCAACGCCCACCTGATCACGCCGTACAACGTCACCGTCGACAAGGTGACGGAGCGCTTCCTCGGCAAGCGCAAGATCGGCACCACGGGCCGCGGCATCGGCCCGACGTACGCGGACAAGATCAACCGCGTCGGCATCCGCGTCCAGGACCTCTACGACGAGTCGATCCTGACGCAGAAGGTCGAGGCGGCCCTCGACACGAAGAACCAGCTGCTCACCAAGGTCTTCAACCGTCGCGCGATCGAGACGGACAAGATCGTCGAGGAGATGCTGACCTTCGCGGACCAGCTCAAGCCGTACGTCGCGGACACCACGCTGATCCTCAACAACGCCATCGACGAGGGCAAGGTCGTCCTCTTCGAGGGCGGCCAGGGCACGCTGCTCGACGTGGACCACGGCACGTACCCCTTCGTCACGTCCTCCAACCCGACCTCGGGCGGCGCGTGCACGGGAGCGGGCGTCGGGCCCACGAAGATCAACCGGGTCATCGGCATCCTGAAGGCGTACACGACCCGTGTCGGCGCCGGACCGTTCCCGACCGAGCTGTTCGACCAGGACGGCGAGGACCTGCGCCGGATCGGCGGCGAGCGCGGTGTCACCACCGGCCGTGACCGCCGCTGCGGCTGGTTCGACGCGGTCATCGCCCGCTACGCGACCCGGGTCAACGGCCTCACGGACTTCTTCCTCACCAAGCTCGACGTCCTCACCGGCTGGGAGCAGATCCCGGTCTGCGTCGCGTACGAGATCGACGGCAAGCGTGTCGAGGAACTCCCGTACAGCCAGACCGACTTCCACCACGCGAAGCCGGTGTACGAGTACCTGCCGGGCTGGTCCGAGGACATCACCAAGGCCAAGTCCTTCTCGGACCTGCCGAAGAACGCGCAGGCGTACGTGAAGGCGCTGGAGGAGATGTCCGGGGCGCCGATCTCCGCGATCGGCGTGGGTCCGGGCCGGGACGAGACGATCGAGATCAACTCTTTCCTCTGAGCTGATTGAACCGTACTCGGTTCGAGCGATTCGCACATTCACTCGAAGGGGTGGACTGCTTCTGAAGCGGTCCGCCCCTTCGTCGTGCTCGGCGACACTGGCATGCGGACGGAAGGGAGGGCAGCATGACGGTCATGGCAGAGCGCACGTCTCAGATGTCGGTGGAGGACTTCGAGGAACTCGCCTCCGCTGCACCCGAGACCGTCACGTTGGAGTTCGTCAACGGTCGGCTCGAGGTGAAGCCTGTGACGGACAGCAAGCATGCGGCCCTGGTGGCGTGGCTGATCAGGCAGTGCATGCAGGCTCGCCCCGAGCTGGACCTGGTCGCGAACCAGGGGCTGCGGGTCGAGCGATATCGCAAGGGCCGCGCCATCCCGGACGGGACGCTGGCCCCGGTCGACCACTTCGTGGACCAGGAGGGTGACTGGGCGGACCCCGAGGGCGCGCTGATGGTCGTCGAGGTCACGTCGTACGACGCCGACACCGACAGCCGCGATCGCCACGAGAAGCCCGCCGCGTACGCGGCCGCAGGCATTCCGGTCTATCTGCTGGTCGACCGGGACCGGCAGGCGCTCGCTGTCCACACCCGCCCGAACACCGACCACGGCCAGTACCTGCACGTGGACATCGTGCCGTTCGGCGAGAAGACGACCCTGCCCGAGCCGGTCGGTATCGCGCTGGACACGGAACCCCTGAAGAAGTACGTGCGCTAAGGGAGTTGAGCGGGGGACGGGGAGCCGGTGGTCCCCGGATCGGACGGCTCGGGTGACTTCGATGCGTCAGGGGCGGGGCCGAAGTCGTACGTCGGGTAGTCCTCCACGGGCGGGCTCCACGGCGTTTCCTTCGGCGGTTCGAAGGGGCCGGACCTGGTCTCCATCATCAGCATCATGACGCCCGCGAAGAGCACACTGCCGATGGCGAGCGCCAGGCCGACCGGATTGTTGAGGTTGTAGACGTACCGGTTGGTTCCCCAACGGCTCTTCTTGAACACCGGCTCGTGATCGCCGTCCCCCTGAGTCATGGGCGGCAGCCTAGGCGGTCACTGAGAACGCCCGTCAGCCGCAGGCACGCAGGCCCTCCGGGGACGCGCAGGGGACATGGCCGTGCGTGCGGATCACGTCCTGACCGCTGCCCCGCAACGTGTAGTTGAGAAAGCTGGAGACAAGAGAGTCCGCGGGCGGACGCCCGTACGTATAGGCGTGCTCGATCTCCCGGAAGGGATACGCGGAGTCCGCCACGTCCTCGATCGTCGGCGCGTGCCCGTCCAGGCTGAGCCGGTGCAGGCCCTTCGGCACGGAGGTGGAGCGCAGCTCGGCGTACCCGACCGCGCCCGGGACGTCCGCGACGGACGCCAGCAACTGCTCCGTGCTGTCGGCCTCGCAGCGCACGATGCGCGCCTTCGGATCGTCCTTGCGGCGGCAGTCCGCGGACGACGGCGCGTCCTCGAAACCGCGCAGGATCCGCCGCTGGAACACCGCACGCGTACCGGAGTTGGAGTTCCGGCTGACCAGGACCACCGGCAGGTCCGGCAGGGAGCGGTCGAGCTCGCGCCAGGTGCGGGCCTCGCCGCGGTAGAGCCTGCGCAGATCGTCGAGGGACAGGTTCTTCAGCGGCACCCGGTCGTTGAGGACCATCGCGAACGACGACACGGCGACCCGGTTCTCCCGCAGCCGCGGATGCCCGCTCGGCTTGGGCCCGTCCGAGAACGCGACGACGGCCGGCGAGGCGGACGACTTCGCTCCGGCCTCGTCCAGCTCGTTGATGCCGGGCGCGCTGCCGTGCGCGTCGACGGTGATGTCCGAACCCGGGCAGTCCTTCTCGTACTTGTCGGCCAGCTCCTCCGCGACCGGCTTGAACGCGGTGGAACCGACGACCGTCAACGTGCCCTTGGCGCAGCCCATCGGCGGCCGGTCGCCGCCCACCACGATCAGCGTGGACAGCGCCAGGACGCACAGCGTGAGCAGCCCCGTCAGCAGCCGCGCGGCCGGGCTGAGCAGCGGCGGGGTGTCGTCGGGCGTCGTACTGCGGTTGGGCTGGACCTCGCCGTCGCGGATGCCGCCCGTGATGCTGACGTCGTCGCCGACATGGCCGCCGGTGAGCAGCACGAGCAGCTTGAAGTGCTCGCCCGGGTTGAGCGGCACCCGCGGGATGCGGAGGGTGGAGCCGCTGTGCACCATGCCGAGCGCGGGCCGGAAGTGCTCCATCAGATGGCCGGAGTCGCCGGGCTGCGTCACCGCTATGCCGCGGATCGTGCGGCCGCTGAACTCGGCGGTGAGGCCGTGCAGTTCACGCCCCGTGTAGTCGTCGCCCGCGATGGACTGCGCGCCGTCGTTCTCGACACGGAGCAGCACCAGCGTCGCGTCGGTCATCGACGGGTCCTCGTCGAACAGGCCGAGGCGCACGTTCCCGCGCCCCGGGCCCTCGTCGCTGCCGATGGGCGTGTCCATCTGCACGCGGTAGCCGATGCGTTTGCGCCGCGGCACCCGGCGCTCGTACCAGAGGGCGGCCATCGACGCGAGGACGCCGAGGAGGGCGGTGCCGACGGCGATCACGTTCTCCGCGCTGAGCCAGTCATCCACGGGGGCACGCTATGGCCGGAATCGTTGCTTCGTTCGACCAACTCCCCTGGTTTCGCCTGCTGTTCACTGCCCGGACGCCCGCTCGCCCCGCCACCGCCCTGGCCGGAACGCGTGGTTCAGCTGCGGGCACGGGACGTTCAGTGCCGGAACGCGTGGTTCAGTGCCGGAACGCGTGGTTCAGCGGACGCGTTCGTACGTCAGCGGAGTGCCGCCGCTGCCGAGGAGTTCGCGGACCAGGGTGCCGTCGCCGGTCAGCGTCAGCTCGCTCGCCGGGCCCGGGCGGCAGTCGGCCGGATCGCCGCGCGTGACCGTGGACGGGCCGAGGTTCAGGGTGGTGGCGTCGGCCGAGCGCAGCCGCGCCGTCCAGGTGCAGTCGTGGCGCGGCCCCGAGCCCTCCAGACGCATGACCTGCTCGCCGCGCGTGCCCCGAGTGAGCGTGAGCGTACGGGAGTTGGTGCCGTCGTCCGCCTCGAAGCTCGCCCGCCAGGTCCCGAGCCAGACCTCCGGAACCGCACCCTCCGGGGACGCGCTCTCGTGCTGGTCCGTGCGGCCGGGGCCCTCGCCCCGCATCATCGCGTACACCGAGCCGCCCGCGCCGATCGCCACGGCCACGGCCACGGCGATCAGGAACGCAGTGGTCCGTTTGTTGCGCTGCTGGGGCGGGGGCTCCTGGAGGTGGTGCCGGGCCTGCTCCTGCTCCTGCTCGGCGAGGCGCGCGTACCAGGCGTCGGTGCCGAACGGCGGCTCGGCGCCGGGCCGCAGGTCGTCGGGCGCGGGGCCGGTCCCGGGCAGCGCGGCGGAGGCGCCGCCGGTCGCCGGGTGCCCGAAGCCGACGGGGTACGGCGCACCGGGGGAGGCCTGCGCGTGCGGAGGGTCGTCGTCGGTGAGGGCGGGGAGCTCGTCGAGGGCGGGCTCGTCGGCGGGGGTGGGGGGAGGAGTGGTGCTGCTGAGGAGAGTGGGTTCGGGGCTCGACCTCTCCTCGCGTAAGGACGGCCCCGCCCCGTTCCCGCGTATCGGTGCGGTCGGCGCCGACGGCACCGTTGCCGTGCCTCCGTCGTCGGCAGGCGTGCGCGGCTCCGGCACGCGCCCCTCCACGCCGCCCGCGCCGCCCGCACTCCCCGCGCCGCCCGCACTCCCCGCGCCGTACGGACCCGTCCCGCCCCGCGGCTCCTCCGCGTTCAGCAACCGCACCGCGTGGCGGCCGAGTTGGGCGATCAGGGTGCCGGGGAGCCAGGGCTCGCGGGCGTGGCCGTCGGTCACCGTGGCGTGGGCGCCGGTGTGCCGCAGGAGGGCGTCGAGGGAGGGCCGGTCCTCCGGGGCCTTCGCGAGGCAGGAGCGGATCAGCTCGCGCAGCGCGTTCGGCAGCGCCCGCAGGTCCGGCTCCTCCTGCGCGATCCGGAACATCAACGCGTGCGCCCCGCTGTTCTCCGCCCCGAACGGCAGCCTTCCGGTCGCCGCGTACGCGAGGACCGAGCCGAGGCAGAACACGTCGCACGCCGGCGTGATCCGGTCGCCGCGCACCTGCTCGGGCGCCATGAAGCCGGGCGAGCCGACGAGCGCGCCGGTGCGCGTGAGCCCGCCCTCGGTGACCGTCTCCAGGGCGCGGGCGATGCCGAAGTCGATGACGCGCGGCCCGTCGATGGTGACCAGGACGTTGGACGGCTTCAGGTCGCGGTGCACCACCCCGGCGGCGTGGATGTCCCGCAGCGCGTGCGCGAGCCCGGCCGCCAGGATGCGTACGGAGCGCTCGGGCAGCGGGCCGTGCTCGCGGGCCACCACGGTGTGCAGCGAGGGCCCGGCGACATAGCCGGTGGCGAGCCAGGGCCGCGCGGCCTCGGTGTCGGCGTCGAGGACGGGCGCGGTCCACGGCCCGGCGACCTGCCGTGCCGTCTCGACCTCCTGCCGGAAGCGGCTGCGGAACTCCTCCTGCTCGGCGAGTTCCTGCCGCACCAGCTTCACGGCGACGGTGCGCCCCGAGGCCGCGCGGGCGAGGAACACCTGCCCCATGCCGCCCGAACCGAGCCGCCCGAGCAGCCGGTACGCGCCGATCGTGCGCGGATCCGAAGCGCCAAGCTCGTCCATGGCCCGTGCCCTCCCCGTACCGGTTACACCGGCTCGCCGCAGCCCGACACGTCCGAGGATAAGTTGACGTGGCCTCCGGCGGGGCGCCGCTGCACAGCCACCGCTCTTACGGTTCCGGCGGCACGCTCCTGCGGTTCCGTCCCACGGTTCGGGCCGCGCTCCTGCGGTTCCGTCCCACGGTTCGGGCCGCGCTCCTGCGGTCCGTCGTACCGTTCCGCCTCACGTCTCCGGTGGCGGCTCCAGTTTCCGCAGCGCCTCGGACAGCCGCTCCAACACCCGTACGGTCTCGGCGAGTTCGGCCTCGCCGAGTTCCGCGGCGAGCTCGGCGGCCAGGCGGGCGTGGCCGGGGCGGATGCGGTCGACGGCGGCGCGGCCCTGCTCGGTGGGCGTGACGAGCTTGGCCCTGCGGTGGGCCGGGTTGGGCTCGTACCGCGCGAGGCCGTCGGCGACGAGCCGGTCGGCGACGCGCTGCACGCTCTGCCGGGTGATGCCCATGCGGCGGGCGATCCCGGCCACCGGAAGCGGCTCCGCGAGGACCGCGCCGAGCACCTGCCACCAGGCGGCGGTGAGTCCGGCGGGCTTCGCCAACTGCTCGGACACGGCGAGGAATTGACCGTTCAGCCGGAAGACCCCGAGGGCGGTCCGGCTGAGCGCCTCGGTCTCCTTCACCGCTCCTCGCCCGCCTCCGCCGCGGCCAGCACCTCGTACGCCGCCGCGTCGGAGTGCCGGAACAGCCGGTACCAGGCGTCGAGTTGCTCGCCCTCGTACACCCCGAGCCGGCCGAGGATCTCGCGCGCGAAGCCCTCCGGGTCGGTGCTGTTGGCGGTGATCAGGTTCCCGTCGGTGACGGCGGTGGCGTCGGCGACGTAGTGCTGGGCGCCTCGGTAGCCGGTGGCCTGGAGGTAGTACGAGACGTTGCTGGTGTGCCGACGGTCGTCGAGCAGGCCCTCGCGGGCGAGTCCGGCGGTGGCGCCGCAGATCGCGGCGACGGGCACCCCGGCGTCGAGGAACGCGCGCGCGGTGCGGGCGAACGGCGCGAGCTCCTCGCCTTCGTCCCACAGGTCGCCGCCGGTGAGGATCAGCAGCGCGCTGTCCTCGGGGCGTACGTCGGCGAGGGCGAGGTCGGGCGTGATGCGCAGGCCGCCGATCGTGGTGACCGGGTCGAGGCTCGGTCCCACGTACCGGATCTCGTACCCGCCGCGGGCCAGCCAGGCCGTGGCGTGACCGGACTCCCAGTCGGCGTACGAGTCGTAGACGGCGACGTGCACGGGTCTGCGGGGAGAAGTAGTCATGACAGCAGTCTGTCAACACGACAGGGTGCTGTCAACGGCCTCGGGGTGGGTCGGGGCTTCACACGCGACCCGGTCGACAACCTGTCGGGCCCGCCCCGCGCGCACCGAACACGACGCCGATGGTTCGTCCGCATCCCGGACATTTACTCTCGGCGCATGACCCCTCATGTCACCCCTCAGGCCGACCCCGCGAAGGGCGCCGCAGTCAAGGCCGCCGACCGGGCGCACGTGTTCCACTCCTGGTCCGCGCAGGAGCTGATCGACCCGCTCGCCGTCGCCGGTGCGGAGGGCGCGTACTTCTGGGACTACGACGGCAACCGCTACCTCGACTTCACCAGCGGCCTCGTCTACACCAACATCGGGTACCAGCACCCGAAGGTCGTGGCCGCCGTGCAGGAGCAGGCCGGGCGGATGACGACGTTCGCGCCCGCCTTCGCCGTCGACGTGCGCTCCGAGGCCGCCCGCCTCATCGCGCAGCGCACGCCCGGCGACCTCGACAAGATCTTCTTCACCAACGGCGGCGCGGAAGCCGTCGAGAACGCCGTCCGCATGGCCCGGCTGCACACCGGCCGCCCGAAGATCATGAGCGCCTACCGCTCGTACCACGGCGCCACCGCCGCCGCGATCAACCTGACCGGCGACCCGCGCCGCTGGGCCTCCGACAACGGCACGGCGGGCGTCGTGCACTTCTGGGCGCCGTTCCTGTACCGCTCGCCGTTCTACGCCGAGACCGAGGCGGAGGAGTGCGCGCGGGCGCTGCAGCACCTGGAAGACACCATCGCGTTCGAGAACCCGAACTCGATCGCCGCGATCGTCCTGGAGACCGTCCCCGGCACGGCCGGCATCATGACCCCGCCGCCCGGCTACCTGGCCGGCGTCCGCGAGATCTGCGACCGGTACGGCATCGTCTTCGTCCTCGACGAGGTCATGGCCGGCTTCGGCCGCACCGGCGCCTGGTTCGCGGCGGACCACTACGACGTGGTGCCCGACCTGCTGACCTTCGCCAAGGGCGTCAACTCCGGGTACGTGCCGCTCGGCGGCGTCGCGATCTCCGGCGCCATCGCGGAGACCTTCGCGAAGAAGCCGTACCCCGGCGGGCTCACGTACTCCGGTCACCCGCTGGCCTGTGCTGCCGCCGTCGCGACCCTGGAGGTCATGGAGGAGGAGCGGATCGTCGAGCGCGCGGCCCGCATCGGCGAGGACGTCCTCGGCCCCGGCCTGCGCGAGCTGGCCGAACGGCACCCGTCGGTCGGCGAGGTCCGCGGCCTCGGCGTCTTCTGGGCCCTCGACCTGGTCCGCGACCCGGAGACCCGCGAGCCGCTCGTGCCGTACAACGCGACGGGCGAGGCCAACGCCCCGATGGCGGCGTTCGCGGCGGCCTGCAAGAAGTCGGGCCTGTGGCCGTTCGTCAACATGAACCGCACGCACGCGGTGCCGGCCTGCAACGTCACGGAGGCCGAGGCCAAGGAGGGCCTCGCGATCCTGGACGAGGCGCTGTCGGTGGCGGACGGGTTCGTGGTGGCGTAACGCCGGACGGCCCGGGGGGCTCTGCCCCCCCCGGGCCCCCGGCCCCCGGTTCGTCGTTCGGCTGCGGCGCCCCCAGGGGGTGCGGCCGGCTAGCTGAACACGATCATCGACCCCTGCCCCAGGCTCCGCGTCACCGCCGCGTGCAGCCCGAGCCACACGTGCCGCTCGCGCGCGAACGGGTCGTCCCCGTACGCGACGGGCGCCGCCGGCTCCTCCAGTTCCGTCGGGGCCGCGGGCGGGGCGGGCGCCGCGGGCGGGTTGGCGGGGTCGATGCCGATCGCCGGCGCCACGTACTCCAGCTCCCGCAGCAGTGCCTGCGCCGACCCCAACGGCCCGCCCCCGGCGAGGAGTTCGTCGTTGCTGAGCGGCGCCGCGAAGTCCACGGGCACGTACGCCCCGGCGTGGTCGTAGTGCCACACCAGGTGGGACTCCTTGGCCGTGGCCTCGAACATCTCCAGGAGCTGTTCGTAGTCCCCGCCCAGCTCGTCGACCGGCGTCACCTCGAGGCCGCAGAGCTTCAGCAGATACGCGCGGCGCAGGAAGTGCAGCGCGTCGTAGTCGAACCCGGCGACCGGCGCGACGTCCCCGGAGAGCCCCGGCATGTACGCGAAGACCGGCACCGGCGGCAGCCCGGCCTCGCCGAGCGCCTTGTCGTAGAGGGCGAGTTCTTCCGCGAACGGGTTGTCGGGGCTGTGGCACAGCACATCGACGAGGGGGACGAGCCACAGGTCACAGGCCAAGAGAACTCCTCGGTTCGACTGCGGGCGGTCGTGCAGGAAGCGTAGTGCCCTTCTTCCCCGCCGGACCGGTCCTCACCGGGCGGGGGCCGGTTCTCACCGGGCCGTCACGTGCGGCCTCACCGGGCCGTCACGGGCGGCAGGTCCCACACCCACACGCCGCCCACCAACTCCCCGTCCCGCCCGAGGAGTTGCCGCACCGTCGCCCGCAGCGCCGCCGCCCCCGGCTGGGGCGCGAGGACCAGGGCGCCCGCCTTCCAGTACGCGAGGTCCGCCGCCGCCTGCCGCCGCCACGCCTCACCGAGCCGGGGCGCACGGCCCGAGTAGCGGACGTCGCGCAGCAGGTTCGAGGTGTGCCGGGGCGCGGCGCCGTAGATGCCGGTGCGCTCCTCGCCCCAGGGCCCGTTGAAGTACCCGCCGGGCACCTTGAAGCCGAGGCCGGCGGCGGTCTGCCAGTGCAGCGCCTCCGCGTTGCCCGGGTCCGGCAGCGGCACCGGCACGAGGCTCTCGCCGCGCGCGGTGTCGACGTACCGCCGCCACGTCCCGTCGGCGATGAACGGCGGTACGGCGACCCGCTCGACCGTCGACAGCGGCATCGGCACGATCGGGACGAGCGCGGCGGCGACCGCGGCCGACCCCAGCGCACGGTGCGAGGGCCGGGCGGCGAGCAGCCGGTCCACGGCGAGCGCGACCAGCATGCCGAGCGCGGGCGCGCACACCATGGCGACCCGCGACTCGATCACCGACTCGAAGAGCGGCGCGTGCGCCAACGGCCGCCACGGGCCCGGCAGCACCACATCCGTCAGCGGAACGCGGAACTCCGGCCCGAGCGACAGAACCGCCGCCGCGAGCGCGGTGAACGCCAGGGCCCGTACGACCGGGCGCCGCCAGAGCCCGATGGTGATCGCGAGCGCCAGGGCCGTCAGCGGCCAGCCGTAGAAGGCGTTCTGCTCGGTGATGTTGAGGGCGAGCTGCTCCGACGTCTCCCGGCTCCCGGCCAGCGAGCGCTCGGCGAACGACAGGAGCGCGAGCGGACTGTTGCCCGTCCCCTCGCCGTGCAGCACCGAGCTGTAGCTGCGCGGCCCGAAGAACTGCCAGTACAGCGGGTATGCGACCAGCAGCAGCGCCACCCACGCCCCGACCGCGAGCCCCTTGCCGAGCGGCCGCCACACCTCCCGTGCCACAGCGGGCCGCTGCACCGCGTATGCCACGGCGAACAGCAGCATCCCGACGGCCGCGAGCAGCAGCGGCTCCTCCCCGAGGAAGATCTGGTACGCCGCGAACAGGCCGAGCACGACCCCGTCCCGTACGACCCGTGCGTCCGGCGCGCACAGCCGCAGCGCGCGGTCGACGATCAGCGGGATCATGAACAGGACCACGAAGTTGGGGTGCGCGTTGGCGTGGCTGACCATCGGCGGCGCGAACGCGGCGAGCAGCCCCCCGACGACCGCCGCGCACCGCCCGGCGCCGAGCCGTCTGCGGATCAGCCAGTACCAGGCGAGGCCGGTCGCGGCGAGGCCGAGCGTCATCACGAGGGCGAGCGAGACGGCGGGCCCGAAGGCGGCGGTGACGGGCGTGAACGGCACGGACAGGCCGAGCATCACCGTGTTGGCCATCAGGTTCACGCCGTCGGGGAAGCCCTGGAGATCGCTGAACAGCGGGTTCCGCAGCTGCAGCACGTTGTCGGCGGTGACGGCGAAGAACCACTCCCACTGGTTCTGGTCCTGCAGCGAGTCCGGCAGATAGCGGGCCGACGGGTCGGGCCAGCGCCCCCGGTGCAGCAGGACCGAGGCGAGCAGGAACACGGCCAGTACGGCGAGTTGGGCCGGGCGGACCGTACGCGCCTTGAGCACCGCCAGCTCGCCGAGGACCCGCGGATAGTCGAGGGGCCGGACCTTCGAGCCCTCCTGGTGCGCCCAGCGCACCGGCACCTCGGAGATCCGCAGGCCCCGGCGGCGCAGGTACTGCAGCACCTCGACGTCGATGGCCCAGCCGTCGGTGCGCGCGGCGGCGAACGCGGCGCGGGCCTGCTCGCCGTCGAACAGCTTGAAGCCGCACTGGGTGTCGCGGACGCCGGGCACCGCGACCGCGCGTATCAGGAAGTTGCCGCCCCGGCCGAGGAGTTCGCGCAGCCGGCTCTGGTGCGCCTCGATGGTCGCGCCGGGCGTCGCCCGCGAGCCCACGGCGGCCGCACCGCCCTCGGCGAGCGCCTTCTCCAGGCGCTCCAACTCCTCGATGGGCGTGGCCAGATCGGCGTCGGTGACGAGGACGAGCCGCCCGCGCGTGTGCGCGACGCCCTGCCGCAGCGCGTACCCCTTGCCGCGGTTGCGGTCGTACCCCACGACCTGGACGCGGACGTCGGCGGCGGCCGCCTCCTCGGCGATCCGGCGGGTGCGGTCGGCGGAGCCGTCGTCCACGACGACGATCTCCCAGCTCTCCCACGGCCCGTCCGCGAGATGCCGCCGCACGGCGTCGAGCGTGGGCCGCAGCCGCAGCTCCTCGTTGTACGCGGGCACGACGACGGAGAGCTCGGTCGGCCGCGGTACGGTCCCGCCGCCCGGGGCGGCCGGCCCGCTCACGGGGCGAGGTTCTCGACCAGGGCCAGCGAGTGCTCGTTGTAGGCGGCCACCAGGGCGTACGCGGCGCCCGCGTCCCGCCGCGCGACCGCCTCGACGAGCTCGATGTGGCCCTTCCACAGCTTCCCGCGCAGATCCGGCGCCCGGCGCAGATGCGGCACGACGAACACCCAGGACTGCACGCGCAGCCGGTGCAGGAAGTCGCTGAGGTACGGGTTGCCGAACAGCGCGCCCAGCTCCCGCCAGAACCGCAGGTCGTAGCCGATCAGTACGTTGAGGTCGCCGGCGGCGGCCGCCCGCTGGGCCTCCTCGGCGCGGCGCCGCACGGAGCCCAACTGCTCGCAGAGCCCTTCGGTGCCGCGGTCGGCGATGCCCTTGAAGATCGCCTCGGCGATGAGGCTGCGGGCCTCGACCATGCCGCGGTAGTCGGCGGCGGAGAACTCGTGCACCTTGAACCCGCGGTGCTGCACGGAGTCGAGCAGCCCCTGCGCGGACAGGTCGACGAGCGCCTCGCGGACGGGGGTGGCGGAGACGCCGTACTGGTCGGCGATCTCCTTCACGCTGAACTCCTGGCCGGGCGCGAGCCGTCCGGCCAGCACCTCGTCGCGCAGGGCGTCGGCGATCTGCTGGCGCAGGGTGCTGCGGGTCACCGCGGTGCGCATGGTCGTGGGGGTCCCTCTCAAAACGGAGCGCCGTCGGAGCAGGCCACCTTACGCGCCCCCGCGCGAGGCCTTGCTCCGCCCGGGACGGCGACCCCCGGGGGTGGGCCTACGGACGGACGGACCGGCGCTCGGCTTCGGCGCGGCCCCGCACCCGCGCCGGCTTCGCCTCCCCCTCCGCCTCCGCGACGGCCTCGGCGACCTGGACGGCGTCCTCCAGGAGCGTGCGTACTTGGTCACCGGCGGCGCGGTAGTAGACGCGGGTGCCGTCCCGGCGCGACACGACGAGCCCGGCGGTACGCAGCCGCGCGAGGTGCTGCGAGACGGCGGCGACATGGGCCCCGGTCAGCTCGGCCAACTCCCCGACGGATCGCTCCCTCTGCGCCACGGCCCACAGCACGGTGAACCGGGTCGGCTCGGCGACAGCCTTGAGCACTCCGACGACACCGTCCCGCTCCACCCCATGCAAACCCACGCAAACACCTTACGGCCCACCCGCGACCCCACCGGCTGCCTCACCCCGCCGGGTACGACGGGGCTCCCCCGCCGGGTACGACGGGGTTCCGCCTGCCGGGTACGACGGGGCTTCACCCGCCGGGTACGACGGGGCTCCCCCCGCCCATGTCTCTCCTCCGCCAGGCCCACGTCTTCTCGGGGCGCTGTCCCTGGGCGCACGTCCCCCTTCCTCAGGCGCGTACGCGACGCCTTCCGCGCCCGTGTCCGCCGGCCGAAGCCCCCCATGGGCCACCAACCCGATCCAGCCAGTCCGGCGGTTGAGGACGAGCGCGCCGGCACGATGTCCGGCGCCGCAGGCTTTCGGGAAGGGGCGGGGTGGGGGAGCGGTGGAGCCCGCCAGGGCGACGGGGCATGGGGGCAACGGCCCCGGTTCCCCGCCCGTACCGACCTGCCCCTACCGCGCCTCCGGCGGTCGCTGCCGGGGCATGTTCGGGCGGGCCGTGCCCGGGGGCAGGGGGAAGCGGCCCACCGCGGGGGGCTCCGGGCGCGGGCCCGGGGAGGCCGAGGACTGCAGGCCCAGCGGCGCCGGCCCGGACCGGAACTCCACCATCCAGTCCGCCGTCTCCGACCGCACGAGATCCGTGATGTCCTCGGAGAACCTCCGCAGCACCCCGAGGCACCGCTCCGCCGCCTCGCTGGCCGTGCCCTCCGTGGGCCCGAGCACCTCCCGCACGCTCTCCGACGCCCAGTCGAACTGCAGCACCTGCAGCCGCCGCTGCACCGCCTGCGCCGTCGCCATGTCCCTTATCCAGCCGGAGGTGAGCCCGAAGTACCGGTCGCACCCCACGCACGCCACCGCGAGCAGCAGCGCCAGATAGCCCCACGGCGCCGACCCGTCCAGCGCCGACGTCACGTCGAGCAGCGGCAGCGCCGCCCCGGCCACCGCGCCGAGCGCCGCCCCGAGCCGCAGCAGCCGCGCCCCGCGCCGCTTCCAGGTGCGGTCGGCCAGGTACCAGTCGGCGGTGTGCAGGGCGCCCGCCTCCACCCACCGGTACAGCTCGTCCAGGCGCTCCGCGGGCTCCCCCCAGTCGCCGAGCGGGAACGGCCGCCCCGTGAGATCCTCTCCGCCCCGCACTGCGGCAGCCCGCTCCGTGCCGGGCCGCTCGCCTTCGCCCGTGCCGTGCGCACCGCCGCCCCTCGGCACCTCGGGCTGCATCTCCGGCTGGCTCACCCGGCACTCCCTCGACAACTGCGGTTTGCGGAACGTGCCGCCCCTGTTGGGACGGGTGTGGCTGATGTGCAGCACCCTTATTACCGCCCAATGGGTGGCCGTGAGCCCTTTTTCGTGGGTTTTCCGCCTGGAAGTGGTCCTTGATCAGGTATAGGGCCCTGGTCCGCGGCCCTTCGCCTCACTCGAAAGAGTGCTGGGGCGTTCCGTCCCCCGAGCACGTAGGCTCGTGCCAGGCGGAAAAGCCGCCGAGCAGCACCCGTACGGACGTACCGTCCCGACCAGTCGAGAACCAGGAGCTGATCGTGATTCCCGGTGGTGGCCAGCCCAACATGCAGCAGCTGCTGCAGCAGGCCCAGAAGATGCAGCAGGACCTCGCCAAGGCGCAGGAGGAGCTGGCGCAGACGGAGGTCGACGGGCAGGCGGGCGGCGGCCTGGTGAAGGCCACCGTCAACGGCTCCGGCGAGCTGCGCGGCCTGGTCATCGACCCCAAGGCGGTGGACCCGGAGGACACGGAGACGCTGGCCGACCTGATCCTCGCCGCCGTGCAGGCGGCCAACGAGAACGCGCAGGCGCTGCAGCAGCAGAAGCTCGGCCCGCTGGCGCAGGGTCTCGGCGGCGCCGGCGGCGGCATCCCCGGCCTGCCGTTCTAGTGGCGGCGGCCGGTCCGTCACGGAAGGGTGACCCCGGGAACTCCTCTATCTGAGCCCCTCGTTCACCAACTACCGTACGTACCGAGCCACAACAGGCAGACAGCAGGAACAAGGAAGGCAGTCCGTTGTACGAAGGCGTGGTCCAGGACCTCATCGACGAGTTGGGCAGGCTGCCCGGCGTCGGTCCCAAGAGCGCGCAGCGGATCGCCTTCCACGTCCTGCAGGCCGAGCCGGCCGATGTGCGCCGGCTCGCGCACGCCCTCCTGGAAGTCAAGGAGAAGGTCCGCTTCTGCAGCGTCTGCGGGAACGTCGCGCAGGAAGAGCAGTGCGGCGTCTGCCGCGACCAGCGGCGCGACCCGGCGATCATCTGCGTCGTCGAGGAGCCCAAGGACGTCGTGGCGATCGAGCGCACCCGCGAGTTCCGTGGCCGCTATCACGTCCTCGGCGGCGCGATCAGCCCGATCGAGGGCGTGGGCCCGGACGACCTGCGGATAAGGGAACTCCTCGCCAGGCTCGCCGACGGCACCGTCACCGAGCTGATCCTGGCCACGGACCCCAACCTGGAAGGCGAGGCCACGGCGACGTACCTCGCCCGCATGATCAAGCCGATGGGCCTCAAGGTCACCCGGCTGGCCAGCGGACTTCCCGTCGGGGGAGACCTTGAATACGCGGACGAGGTCACCCTGGGCCGCGCCTTCGAAGGGAGACGACTGCTCGATGTCTGACGCCACGCAGCTCAAGAACGGTGCGCAGGGGTCCGGTGCGCAGGGATCCGGTGTGCCGGAGAGCGGTCCCGCCGCCCCCGCCGTGCCTGCGTCGCCGGATCCGTCCGACTTCGCGGTGCAGATCGCCGACCAGGTCGAGAGCTTCATCCTCACGGTGACCGAGGTCGCCAAGGGCGACGAGCCGGATTCGGCCGTGCCGTACCTCCTCCTGGAGGTCTCCCAACTCCTGCTCGCCGGCGGCCGTTTGGGCGCCCACGAGGACATCGTCCCGGACGAGCGGTACGAACCGGACCTCGGCCCCGAGCAGGCCGTCGAGGAGGCGGACGAGCTGCGCGAGCGCCTCGCCGCCCTGCTCGACCCGGTCGACGTCTACTCCGAGGTCTTCGATCCGTACGAACCGCGCAAGGCCCCCGTCGCCTGCCGGATCTCGGACGACCTCGCGGACGTCGTCACCGACCTGCGCCACGGCCTCGCCCACTACCGCGCGGGGCGCACGGTGGAGGCGCTGTGGTGGTGGCAGTTCTCGTACTTCTCCAACTGGGGCTCGACCGCCTCCGGCTCGCTGCGCGCCCTCCAGTCCCTGGTGGCGCACGTCCGCCTCGACCAGCCGCTGCAGGAGCTGGACGGCCTGGACACCGACCAGGACCTGGGCGAGGAGGACGAGCTGGCGGAGGAGGCCGGCAAGGTCATGGCGGAGGAGATCGCGGGCCCGCTCGGCCTGCGCCGTCAGGGCAAGTGACGCCCGCCGGGCGCGGGGTGCGCGCGGCGCCGTATCGCGGCTGAACGCGCGCTCGGACGGTTCTCGTCGTTGACTGGATCTGCCGGTCCGTTCTGTGACCCGCCCCACTTTCCGGAGTGTCTCGGGCCGCAGCGGGCATGTGCCGTTCTGGAGCGGCCGGGGTGACAGGGGCCCTGGATGATCACTTCGTGAGCGGGACATCTCACGATGCGATACGTACGGGGCGATAACCGGCCGCTCGTTAAACTGAGCCGACCGCACCAAGAATTGAGCGAGGAGCGCACGTGAGCCTTGTCGTGCAGAAGTACGGAGGCTCCTCCGTAGCCGATGCCGAAGGCATCAAGCGGGTCGCCAAGCGCATCGTCGAGGCCAAGAAGAACGGCAACCAGGTGGTTGCCGTGGTCTCCGCGATGGGCGACACGACGGACGAGCTGATCGATCTCGCCGAGCAGGTTTCGCCGATCCCTGCCGGGCGCGAGCTCGACATGCTGCTGACCGCAGGAGAGCGGATCTCCATGGCCCTGCTGGCCATGGCGATCAAAAACCTGGGCCACGAGGCCCAGTCGTTCACCGGCAGCCAGGCAGGTGTCATCACCGACTCGGTTCACAACAAAGCGCGCATCATCGATGTCACGCCGGGCCGGATCCGCACCTCCGTCGACGAGGGCAACATCGCCATCGTCGCCGGCTTCCAGGGCGTCAGCCAGGACAGCAAGGACATCACCACGCTCGGCCGCGGTGGCAGTGACACCACGGCGGTGGCCCTCGCGGCCGCCCTCGACGCCGACGTGTGCGAGATCTACACCGACGTCGACGGCGTCTTCACCGCCGACCCGCGGGTCGTGAAGAAGGCCCGCAAGATCGACTGGATCTCCTTCGAGGACATGCTGGAGCTCGCGGCCTCCGGCTCCAAGGTGCTGCTCCACCGCTGTGTGGAGTACGCCCGTCGCTACAACATCCCGATCCACGTACGGTCGTCCTTCTCGGGGCTGCCGGGCACCTGGGTCAGCAACGAACGACCGCAACAGTCTGCACAGGGAGCCGAGCAGGTGGAGCACGCCATCATCTCCGGAGTCGCCCACGACGTCTCCGAGGCCAAGGTCACCGTCGTCGGCGTCCCGGACAAGCCGGGCGAGGCGGCCTCGATCTTCCGGGCCGTCGCGGACGCCGAGATCAACATCGACATGGTCGTGCAGAACGTCTCTGCCGCCTCCACCGGCCTGACCGACATCTCCTTCACGCTGCCGAAGGCCGAGGGCAAGAAGGCCACCGCCGCCCTGGAGAAGATCAAGCCGACGGTCGGGTACGACTCGCTGCGCTACGACGACCAGATCGCCAAGATCTCCCTGGTCGGCGCCGGCATGAAGACCAACCCGGGCGTCACCGCCCAGTTCTTCGAGGCGCTCAGCGACGCGGGCGTGAACATCGAGCTGATCTCGACCTCCGAGATCCGCATCTCGGTCGTCACCCGCGCCGACGACGTCAAGGAGGCCGTGCAGGCCGTGCACTCCTCCTTCGGCCTCGACAGCGACTCCGAAGAGGCCGTGGTCTACGGAGGCACCGGCCGCTGATGACCCCTGCGCCGACGGCCCCGGACGCCCACGACCGACCCACTCTCGCGGTCGTCGGGGCGACCGGGGCCGTCGGCTCGGTCATGCTCTCGATCCTGTCCCAGCACGCCGACATCTGGGGCGAGATCCGCCTGATCGCCTCCGCCCGCTCGGCCGGCCGCAAGCTGACCGTGCGCGGCGAGGAGGTCGAGGTCGTCGCGCTCACCGAGGAGGCCTTCGAGGGCGTCGACATCGCGATGTTCGACGTACCCGACGACGTCTCCGCCCAGTGGGCGCCCATCGCCGCCGCCAAGGGCGCGGTGGTCGTGGACAATTCCGCCGCCTTTCGGATGGACCCGGACGTCCCGCTGGTCGTCCCCGAGGTCAATCCGCACGCCGCCCGGGTGCGGCCGCGCGGCATCGTCGCCAACCCGAACTGCACGACGCTCTCGATGATCGTCGCGATGGGCGCGCTGCACGCCGAGTTCGGGCTGCGCGAGCTCGTGGTCTCCTCGTACCAGGCGGTGAGCGGGGCCGGGCTCGCCGGGGTGGAGGCGCTGCGCGGGCAGCTGAACCTGGTCGCCGGCACCGACCTCGGCACCAAGCCGGGCGACGTCCGCCGTGCCGTCGGCGACGACACCGGGCCCTTCCGCGAGCCGATCGCGCTCAACGTGATCCCGTGGGCCGGCTCGCTGCAGGACGACGGCTGGTCGTCCGAGGAGCTCAAGGTCCGTAACGAGTCCCGGAAGATCCTGGACCTCCCCGATCTGCGGGTGAGCGTCACCTGCGTCCGCGTACCGGTCCTCACGACCCACTCGCTGACCGTCCACGCCCGCTTCGAGAACGAGGTGACCGTGGACCGCGCCCACGAGATCCTCTCCACGGCCCCCGGTGTCGTGCTCTTCGACAACCCCGCGGCCGGTGAATTCCCCACCCCCGCGGACGTGGTGGGCACCGACCCCACCTGGGTCGGCCGGGTGCGCCGAGCCCTGGACGATCCGACGGCGCTCGAACTCTTCGTCTGCGGCGACAACTTGCGCAAGGGCGCAGCCCTGAACACGGCTCAGATCGCCGAGCTGATCGCAGCCGAGCTGTCGTAAATCTGTCGTAATTCGCCCCATTTTGCCGGTTTTGAGCAAGGCTTGGGCGGGTGATTCGCCGTCGTTCTGCCTTTCTGCGGCCTTTGGCCCCACCCTCGGAGCGATCGAATCCGGTCGGAATTCGTTGTGCGAACTGTGTAAGTTGTGTGCCTAACTTGCTGGTCCAGGCCGCTTGAACTGGACCACTGCCTCGTACGAAGATTCGCTCCCCGCCCGCCGCGAGTTCCGTGGGATTTCCCGCAACCGCGCACGGTCGGGGAGCGTCTTTGCGGTCAGCCTTCCAGGGGCACCGCATCAACGGGGCATATCGGGGCGTAGGGGAAGAGCTGGTACGCATGACGGCATGGGGTGGACCGCCAATCGCGCGGTACGAGACGCCTGTGGCGCCCACGGCGAACACATGGCGTGGTGCGTACAACCCTGACGGGGGGAAGCGTGTCCAACAAGCGTGGCAGAGGTACTCGAATTCCCCATGGCCCGCGGCGCAGCCGTGCGGCCGCAGCGCGGCGGCATGCCGGTGATCGCCCCCATGCCCGCGGCGCGGCCCACCAGGGTGCCCGGCCAGCGCGAGGGCGCTGACGAAGCCATGGCCTCCGGCACCACCGTCGACCACCTCACCGAGACCTACCGCGCGCACTACCGCTCGCTCCTCGGTCTCGCGGCCCTGCTCCTCGACGACACCGCGTCCTGCGAGGACGTCGTCCAGGAGGCGTTCATCCGCGTCCACTCCGCCCGCAAGCGGGTCCGCGACCCGGAGAAGACGCTGGCCTACCTGCGCCAGACCGTCGTCAACCTCTCCCGCTCCGCACTGCGCCGCCGCATCCTCGGCCTCAAGCTGCTCTCGAAGCCGATGCCGGACATGGCGAGCGCGGAGGAGGGCGCGTACGACCAGCTGGAGCGCGACGCCCTGATCAAGGCGATGCGCGGCCTGCAGCGCCGCCAGCGCGAGGTGCTGGTGCTGCGCTACTTCGCGGACATGACCGAGGCCCAGGTCGCCGAGACCCTCGGCATCTCGCTCGGCTCCGTCAAGGCGTACGGCTCGCGCGGCATAGCGGCCCTGCGCGTCGCCATGGAGGCGCCGGCATGAGCAGCAAGTTCGACCGACAGCACGATGGGCGTGACGACGGGCTGTACGAGGCTCCGACTGGCGGCGCCCACGAGGGCCCGTCCGACGGTGCGCACGAGGGCCCGTACGGTGGGGCTCGGCCTGGCGGCCGGGACGGCGGGGCTCGGCCTGGCGGCCGGGACGGCGGCGGGGCGGAACGGTCCGGCACGGCCGGTGGCGGGGCGGAACGGTCCGGCCAGGACAGCGGCAACCAAGCTCAGTACGAACGGCACGGCGGGAACGAAGCGGTGAACAGCGGCCCCAGCACCCACGGCGACGAGGGCGCACACGATGCCCCGGACACTTCCGGCGAGGGCGAGGCAGCGGGGCGCGAGACTTCGGCCGCACCCTCGGCTACTTCGGCCGCACCCTCGGCTTCCGGTGGCCCCGGCGGAGGGCTCGACGCCGACGAGCTGGCCGTCCGCGACCTCCTCCAGGGCGCGGTCCGCGAACTCGAACCTTCCGACCACGCCCTCGACCACCTGCGCCGAGCCGTGCCCGCCCGCCGGGCCCGCAAGCGTCAGGCCGTCGTGGGCATGGCCGCCGCCGCGCTGTTCTTCGGCACCGCGGTCCCGGCCCTCGTGCACGTCACCAGCTCGCCGAACGGAGGCGACGACCACCCCTCGGCCGTCGGCCACAGCTCCGAGGTGCCGGGCGGCAACGACTCCGCCCGCGTCACCGGCGGCGGCGAGCAGGGCCGCGACAAGCCCACCGGCAAGGACGACGAGCGCGGCAAGGACAAGGACGACGAGGGCGGCAAGGGCAAGGACAAGGGCGGCACCGAGCCCGGCGGGGGATCGACCGCCGGCGCCGACCCGACGGCCACCGAGGCCGTGACCGCCACCACCTGCGACGCCGCCCAACTGGGCAGCGCCACCGCGACCGCCGAACCGCCGGACGCCGAGGGCAAGGTGTACGGCTCGTTCCGCGTCGCCAACACCTCCGACGCCGAGTGCACCGTCGGCGGCGCCGGCAGCGTCGTCTTCGCCACGCAGGGCGCGGCCGACCCGGCGAAGGTCAGCGTCGTGGACCACGCCGCCGGTGACGCGGCCACCCGCCTCCCCGACCCGGCCGCAGGCCCGACCTCCGTCGTCCTCAAGCCGGGCACGGCGTACGAGGTGCGCTTCGCCTGGGTCCCGTCCGAGGCCTGCCAGAGCCCCGGCGCCTCCCCCGACCCGACGCCGACCGGCGACGGCACCAGCGGCGGCACGGAGCAGAGCGGCACCCAGACCCAACTCGGCGCCGAGGAAGGCGCGTCCGACGGCGCCGTCACCATCACCCACACCGCCGAGCCGGGCGCCCCCAGCGCGGCCACGACGATCTCGGGCTGCGCCGGCACGATCTATCGGACCGGAGTCCTCGCGGCCTCCTGAGCCTTTGCGGCCTCCTGGGCCTTTGCAGCCCTCCTGAGCCCCCGTCCCTCCGGCCCTGTGCCGGGCGGGAAGGGCCCTCCGGCCCGGTGCCGGGCTGGCCGGGCGGGGCTGGACCCGGTCCTGTACCTGGTCCTGTACCTGGGGCCCGCGGTGGTCAGGCCTTGGCCTCTGCCTCTGCCTCGGGCTTGGCTTGGGTCTCGGCCTCGGTCTCGGTCTCGGCTGAGGCCTCGGCTGAGGCGGTCGTGGTGCTCGTAGTGCTCGTGGCACCGGTGCTCGTGGTGTCGGCACCGTCGTCGTCCGGGGGCGGCAGGAGCCCCAGCTCCGCGTCCTTCGCGAACTCCACCTCGCGCCGGAACAGCCGGAACCACATGAACAGCACGAACCCCGCGAAGATGAACCACTCCCCGGTGTACCCGAGGTTCTGGAACGCCTTCAGGTCCAGCCCACTGCCCTGCGGCGCACTCGGCGGCACGGCCGTCATCCCGTCCGCCGACCGCTCGACGGTGACCCAGGCGTCGTACACCTCGTACGGCACCAGGTTCACGAGCGACGCCGCGCTGATCATGCCCAGCTGCCCCTCGGGCAGGCCGCCCTCCTTGTGCACCCCGTCGGTCCCGGAGTTCTCCGAGGCCTGGAGCGCGCCGGTCACCGTGACCTCGCCGGACGGCAGCTTCGGCGCCTTCCCCCGCGCGGCCTCGCCGGGCAGCCACCCGCGCACCACGGGCAACGCCTTGCCCCCGTCCGTACGCAGCAGCCCCAGCACGTAGAACCCCTGCTTGCCGTCCAACTTCCGCTCGGGGACGAGCAGTTGCCGGTCCCAGCGGCCGGTCGCGGTGGCCCGCTCGCCGGAGGTCTCCTTGTCGACGGGCAACAGCTCGGTCAGCGGCCGCGCCGGCCCCTTGCCCGCCTCGTCGCTGCGCTTCTCTGCCGCTTGATGGCTCTCCACGCGGTCCTCGAACCGCCCGAGCTGCCAGGACCCCATGAACACGCAGAAGGGGATGGCCAGCACCAGGAAGAGGTTGATCCCCCACCACCGCGGAGTCAGCAGAAACCGATACACGCCTACCACGGTACGGTGCCCCCTCCAGCCCCCGGCCCCAGGGTGCCGGGAACGGGACTATCCGGGGCGGGAGGTGCGGGGGCGAGGCTCGAGGCCCGCGGCCGGTAACGGGGAGCGGGGTGTGAGGCCCGAAGCCGGTAGCGGGGAGCGGGGCGTGAGGCCCGAAGCCGGTAGCGGGGTGCGGGGCGCGAGGCCCGAGGCGGTGGCGCGGAACGGCGGCGCGAGGCCAGCGGGGAGCGCCCGAGCCCCGCCCGACTCGTGCGCGCCCCCCGAGCCGCACGCCCCGACCCGCCGACCCGCACGCCCCCGACCCGCCGGCCCCAACCGACCATGCCCCCCCCCACGCCCCCCACGCCCTCCTCAGG
>NZ_JBJURH010000032.1:0-71062 GCF_046098215.1 Streptomyces sp. Da 82-17 | reverse complement strand
TCCGGCGCTGAACGGCGAGCATTCCCAGCCCGTCCGGCGTTTGAGGACGAGCGCGGAGCGCGATGGGGGCCAGGGGCGGAGCCCCGGCGGGGTCCGGGGCGGAGCCCCGAAGCGGGGCCGGGGGCTCAGCCCCGGAGCCGTCCGCTGAGGACTTTCGGGAAGGGGCGGGGAGGGGAAGAAACCCGCGCCACCCCGCCCCCGATCTGAGTACAACCGCTCATGCCCCACCCCACCCCCACCGGCTTGGATGGCCGCATGACCGACCCCACCGCCACCCCGACCACTCCTGCCCCCACTCACATCCCCCGCGACCTCGACGCGCCCGCGACCCTGCCCTTCCTGGGCCCCGTGACCTCGACGCTGATCACGCTGCCGTTGGCGTTCATCGCCCGTATCTTCGTGATCCTGGGCGTCACCTCCGGTGAGGACCACGGCGGGATCTCCGCCGACGTGGTCCTCACCCTCTACCAGATCGCGCTGCTCGTCCTGCTCAGCCTCCTCTTCGCCGCCTTCGCCCTCCCCCGCACCGAGCGCTACTCCCCCCGCCGCATCCTCTTCAGCGCCCTCGCCCCGATCGGCGTCGTCGTCCTCTCGGTAGCGACCCTCGCCCTCGCCGGTTGAGCCCGACACCCGCGCCCGAACCGTAAGTTCACCTGTCGCTCACCCCGATGTGGCCCGCCCGGTGGCAAGGTCCGTACGCGGGTGTGCGAGGGAGGCCAGGCGGTGGGCGGTGTGATGGTGGGCCGGTGGTGGGTGGTCGGGCTCTTCGGGGTCGTGCTCCTGCTGCTCGGCGGATGTGCCGGCGACCCGACGGACCGCCCCGAGCGCGGCCGTCCCGCCCCTTCGACCGCCCCCTCGACCGGCCCTGCGCTGCCCCGGTTGCTCCCGGCCCCGTCGCCGCCGCGCGAGAAGCCGCGCCTTCCCCGGCCCGACGGGACGGCCGTCGCGCCGAGTGTGGACCGGGTGCCGACCCGCGACCGCGTCGTGTTCCTCACCATCGACGACGGCATCGCGAAGGACCCGGAGTTCGCGCGGCTGATGCGGCAACTCCGGGTGCCGTTCAGCATGTTCCTCACGGACTCGATGGCCGGTGACGACTACGCGTACTTCGAGCGGCTGCGCCACGGCGGCAACCGCGTACAGAACCACACCCTCACCCACCCGAGCCTCACCGGACTGCCGTACGCGCGGCAGCGGGCCGAGATCTGCGGTCAACAGGACCGGCTGAAGCGGGAGTTCGGGCAGTCGCCCACCCTCTTCCGGCCGCCGCGCGGGCACTTCGACGCCACCACCCTGCGTGCCGTCGCCGACTGCGGACTGCGCGCCTCCGTGATGTGGGGCGTCAACATGCAGCCGGACGGGCTCCGCTACGACCACGGCGGCGACCGGCTCCGCCCTGGCGAGATCGTCCTCTTCCACTTCTTCCCCGCCGACCGCCTCGGCGGCCGTACCCTCACCGAGCTCACCGTCGAGCTGCTGCGCACCATCACCGATCAGGGCTACGCGGTCGCCCGTATCGAGGACTACCTCTGAGCCTCGCCCTCCCTCACCCACCGCCGTCCGGCCCCGCGAAGATCACGTCACACGTCTTGACGCCCCCGCCCACCCCCTGGATAACTGAACACCGACAGAGCAACCGAATGATCGGTCGTCCGATTCGTGCTGATTGACAGCGGCGGCGTCGGAGTGACCGCAGGGCTGTGGGACGGAGAAGCGCGATGACGGCAGCGGAACTCGACGCGGCGGAACGCCTGGACCTGGACGGCCTGCGCAGCCTCCAGCTGGAGCGGCTGCGCGGCACCCTGCGGCACGCGTACGAGAACGTCCCGTTCTACCGCGCCGCCTTCGACAAGGCCGGCCTGCGCCCCGAGGACTGCCGCACCCTCGACGACCTGGCCCGCTTCCCGTTCACGGCCAAGGGGGACCTGCGGGACAACTACCCCTTCGGGATGTTCGCCGTGGACCGCGACCGGGTCCGCCGCGTCCACGCCTCCAGCGGTACGACGGGCCGCCCCACCGTCGTGGGCTACACGGACCGCGACCTCGACACCTGGGCGGACGTCGTCGCCCGCTCCCTCCGCGCGGCGGGCGGCAGACCGGGCCACATCGTCCATGTGGCGTACGGGTACGGCCTGTTCACCGGCGGCCTCGGCGCCCACTACGGCGCGGAACGCCTGGGCTGCACGGTCGTGCCCGCGTCCGGCGGCATGACGGCCCGGCAGGTCCAGCTGATCCAGGACTTCCGCCCCGAGATCATCATGGTGACGCCCTCGTACATGCTGACGCTGCTCGACGAGTTCGAGCGGCAGGGCGTCGACCCGCGCTCCACGTCCCTGAAAGTCGGCATCTTCGGCGCCGAGCCGTGGACCGAGCAGATGCGCCGCGAGATCGAGGACCGGTTCGCGATCGACGCGGTGGACATCTACGGCCTGTCGGAGGTCATGGGCCCCGGCGTCGCCCAGGAGTGCGTGGAGACCAAGGACGGCCTGCACATCTGGGAGGACCACTTCTACCCGGAGATCGTCGACCCGCTCACCGGCGAAGTGCTGCCCGAGGGCGAGCAGGGCGAGCTGGTCTTCACCTCGCTCAGCAAGGAGGCGATGCCCGTGATCCGGTACCGCACAAGGGACTTGACCCGCCTCCTGCCCGGCACGGCACGCCCCGCGTTCCGCCGGATGGAGAAGATCACGGGCCGCAGCGACGACATGGTCATCCTGCGCGGCGTGAACCTCTTCCCGACGCAGGTCGAGGAGATCGTCCTGCGCACCCCCGGCGTCGCCCCGCACTTCCAGCTCCGCCTGACCCGCGAGGGCCGCCTCGACGCCCTGACGGTCCGCGCCGAGGCCCGCGCGGAGGCGACCCCCGACCAGCGGGCGGAGGCGGCCCGCTCGATCGCGGCGGCCGTCAAGGACGGCGTCGGCGTCTCCGTCGCGGTGGAGATCGTGGACCCGGAGACCCTCGAACGCTCGGTGGGCAAGTTCCGCCGGATCGTGGACGAACGACCGAGGTAGCCGATCCCCACGGGGTGGGAAAGTCCCTCGGGCGTACGGGATCATGGCCGCATGGCTGATGCTCACCTGACCCGGACGACATCCCCGACCCCCACAACTCCTCCCGCCGCCTCGGCAGTTCGGCTGCCCGAGTTCTCACGCTCCGACCTCGTCGAGATCCTCGGCGACGGCGACGACCTCTTCGGCGTCGCCGACACCGGCCTGACCTGGCTGCCCAAGGACGTCCACTTCGGTATCCGGCTCGACGGCCGCCTGGTGGCGCACGCCGGTCTGCTGCGCGTGCCGGTCACGATCGGCGACGACGACCTGGAGCTGGTCGGCGTCGGCGGCGTGGCGGTCGCCCCGGACGTCCGCGGGCGCGGCCTCGCCCGGCAGGTCGTGGCAGCCGCGCTCGACCACGCCCGCACGATGGGCCCGCGGCACGCCTTCCTGTTCTGCCGCCCGCCGCTGGTCCCGCTGTACGCGCGGCTCGGCTTCCGCCTCCTCGACCAGGACGTGACGGTCGAGCAGCACGAGGGCCCGGTGGTGATGCCCCTGCGGACCATGTGGCAGCCCCTGCACGAGGCCGCCGACGGCACCGGGGCCGCCTGGCCGGCGGGGGCCCTGCGACTGCGGTCGTTCCCCATGTAGGGCCGTACGTACGGGAGTTGGGGGGCGCGCCCGCCACTCGCCCTGCCCGCGACCCGTTCCGGAGTTCGGCCCTCCGGGCGGGGGCGGCGCGCTTGTCAGTGGCGGGTGCGAGGATCGACGGCATGGTGATGTGCGACTACTTCTCCGCCCCCGACGACGCCGCGGCCGTCGCCGTGCTCGACCTGCCCGGAGGCCTGGGCGCCCCGCGCACGGACGGCGGGCCCCCGCTCGACGTGCAGCCGCTGAAGGGCATCGACCCGGTCGTGGTCCTCGCCCGACTGGAGTCGATCCTGACGGATGCCCCGTACGACGAGGTGTCCGAGCGGCCCCGCGTCGGGCAGCTGCTCTCCTCGCCCGCCGCGGAGGGCGCGTTCGTGCTGAGCGTGTCCGACACCCTGCAGACGGCCCTTGTCACGGCGACACCCGCCGCGCTCACCGCGGCCGCCGGGCCGTGGTCGCGCACCGAGGAGCTCGAGCAGTGCGGACTGACCGCCGAAACCTGCGCGCACATACTGGAGTTGCTCGCCGACCTCGCCTCGCGCGCGTCCGCGTCCGGGCTCCGGCTGTACTGCCGGTGGGCACTGTGAGCGTCACTGCTGGTGGGTGCCTTGAGCATCACTGCCGGTGGGTGCCTTGAGCATCACTGCCGGCGGACGGCGTGAGCGTGCCCCTCGCCCCGGCCGGGACCGGAGACGTCACGCCCCGCCCGCCCCTCATGCTCCGGGTCCGGTACGCCGAGGAGGGACAGGAACGCCGACGCGGCGGGCGTACGGCCGTCGGGGCTCCAGATGACGTGCTCGACACGGCTCGGCGCGTCCGTGACGTCGACGGTGGTCACGCCGGACAGCTGGGCGACATAGCCGGCCGGCAGCATCGCGATGCCCAGACCCTGCCCGACGAGCCGGGCCAGGAAGTCGGCGTTGGTCACCTCGAACGCCACCTCACGGCTCAGCCCGGCCGCGCCGAACGCCTGGTCCGACTGGACGCGCCCGGCGGTCCTGGCCGGGAGGTCCACGAACACCTCGTCGGTGAGCCTGCGCAGGTCGACCGGTCCCGCACCGGCGAGCGGATGGTCCGGGGCGACCACGGCGACCAGCCGGTCCCTGGCCAGCTCGCGCACGCCCACCCCCGCGGGGTGCGCACCCGTCGGCAGGCCGAGGAACGCGACGTCGAGGGCGCCCTCGCGCACCTCCTCCACGAACTCCTCGCTCGCGCCCACGCGCAGGCTGATCCGGACCTCCGGATAGCGCTCGTGAAAGGCGCGCAGGGCGCTCGGAATGTCGACGGCGGCGACGCTCGGGATCACGCCGACCGCGAGCCGGCCGCGCACCTCCCCGACGGCGGCGGCGACCTCGGCGGCGGCCCGGTCGGCGGCGTCCAGACACTGCCGGGCCGCGGGCAGGAACGCGGAACCGGCGGGAGTGAGGCGGACGCGGCGGCTGGTGCGCTCGAAGAGGCGGGCCCCCAACTCCCGCTCCAGGCGGGCGATCTGGTGGCTCAGGGCCGACTGCACCACGTGGCAGCGCTCGGCGGCCCGGGTGAAGCTGCTCGTCTCGGCGACGGCGACGACGTACCGCATCTGCTGGAGGTCCATGCCCCCATCGTTCCATCACGAATCGCGATCGATGCAGTGACAAGGATGTGTTGGACTCATCGATCCCGCCGGGCGGAGACTTCTGGACATGACCAGTTCAACCGCAATGAGCGCTTCCGGCGACACGTCGGGCGAGAGTGGCAGCGGCCGTCCCGGTGCCGGTGGCCCTGAAGGCGGCCATGCCCGTGGCCCTGAAGTCGGCCGTGGCGGCGGCAGCGTGGGCCGTGGCCAACTGCCCCGTACGCTGCTGACCGCGCTCGCGCCGCTCTCCTGGGGCACCACCTACGTCGTCACGACCGAACTCCTGCCGCCCGGACACCCCCTGCTCGCCGGAGTGCTGCGGGCGCTGCCCGCGGGCCTGATCGCGCTCGCCCTCACCCGCACGCTGCCGCGCGGGACGTGGTGGGGGAAGGCCGGCGCACTCGGCATGCTCAACATCGGGCTGTTCTTCCCGCTCCTCTTCATAGCCGCGGAACGCCTGCCAGGCGGGGTGGCCGCGACCCTGACGGCGGCCCAGCCACTGCTCGTCGCGCTGCTCGCGGTGGTGGTGCTGCGGGAGCGGCTGTCGGCGTGGCGGCTCGGGTGGGGTCTCGTCGGGGTGGCCGGGGTGGGGCTCGTGGTGATCGGCCCGGCGGCGGCGTTCGACACGGTCGGCGTGCTCGCGGGGATCGGCTGTGCGGCGACGATGGCGCTCGGGCTCACGCTCACGAAACGGTGGGGGCGCCCGGCGGGGGTGAGTCCGACCGCGCTCGCGGGCTGGCAGCTCACCGCCGGCGGGCTGTTCCTCGTCCCGCTGACCCTGGCCTTCGAAGGTGCGGAGCTCCCGCCGATCGGGGTGCCGGCGGTGCTCGGGTACGCGTGGCTCGGCCTCGTCGGTGGGCTTCTCGCGTACGCGGTGTGGTTTCGGGGGGGCGACGGCCCTGCCGGTGGCGTCGGTCGCCGTGCTGGTGTTGCTGTCGCCGTTGTTGGCTGCGGTGCTGGGGGCTGTTCTGCTCGAGCAGACGCTCGGGGTTGTTCAACTCGTGGGGTTCGGGCTGGCGTTGGGGGCGATCGTTTCGGGGGCGTTGCCTGAGCCGGGGCGGGGTGGGCGGTAGTTCCCCCCCCCCGACCTCGCCGAACGGATCCGGGGCTCCGCCCCGGGCCCCGGGTCGTTCTTCGGCTGACCCACCGTCGTGGTCGCTCGCGCAGTTCCCCGCGCCCCTATCCGGGGCCCCGGCCCTCCCTTCGGCTGACCCGCCGTCGTGGTTGCTCGCGCAGTTCCCCGCGCCCCTTTCAGGGGCCCCAGCTCCCCAGCCGGGGCGGGGGTTCAGGACAGGCGGGCTCGGAGGTCTCTCTTCAGGATCTTGCCGCTTGCGTTCCTCGGGAGTTCGTCCACGAAGACCACTCGCTTCGGGGCCTTGAACGGGGCCAGGGTCGAACGGGCGTGGGCGATCAGGTCCGGTTCGGTGACCTCCGTCCGGCCGCGTCGTACCACCACCGCCGTGACCGCCTCGATCCAGTGCTCGTGCGGCAGGCCGACGACCGCGACCTCGGCGACCTCCGGGTGGGTGTAGAGGGCGTCCTCGACCTGGCGGGACGCCACGAGGACGCCGCCCGAGTTGATGACGTCCTTCACGCGGTCCACGACGGTGAAGTACCCCTCCGCGTCCCGGACCGCCAGGTCCCCGGAGTGGAACCAGCCGTCGCGGAACGCCTCCGCCGTCTCCTCGGGCTTGTCCCAGTAGCCCTCGCACAACTGCGGCGAGCGGTACACGACTTCACCGGCCGTGCCGTCCGGGACCGGCTTGCCCGACTCGTCGACGACCCGGGCCTCCACGAACAGCACGGGCCGCCCGCACGAGTCCATCCGCCCCTCGTGCTCGTCCGGCCCGAGGACCGTCGCGAGCGGGCCGATCTCGCTCTGCCCGAAGCAGTTGTAGAACGCGAGCCCCGGCAGCCGGCCGCGCAGCCGCTCCAGGACCGGCACCGGCATGATCGACGCCCCGTAGTACGCCTTGCGCAGCGCGCCCAGGTCGCGGCTGTCGAACTCCGGGTGGTTGGACAGCGCGATCCACACCGTCGGCGGGGCGAACAGGCTGTCCGCGCGGCCCGCCTCGACCAGGTCGAAGATCTGCTGCGGCTGCGGCGCGTCGATGATCGTGTTCTCCGCGCCGACCGCGAGATACGGCAGCAGGAACACATGCATCTGCGCCGAGTGGTAGAGCGGCAGCGAGTGCACGGGGCGGTCCGACGCGCGCAGGTCGAGGGCGTGGATCGCGGAGACGTACTCGTGCACGAGGGCCCGGTGCGTCATCATCGCGCCCTTGGGGTCGGCCGTCGTTCCCGAGGTGTAGAGCAGCTGCGCCAGCTCCTCGGCGCCCGGCTGCGGACCGTCGTACGGGGCGGCCGCCGACAGCCGGGAGAGCAGCGCGTCGTCGGCGTCGCGCAGCGCCAACGCCCGTACGCCGTCCGGGAGATGACCGCTCAGGTCCGGGTCGGCGAGGACGAGGGAGCTGCCGGACTGGCGGACGATGTACGCGAGGTCGTCGCCGGTGAGGTTGTGGTTGACCGGCACGTGCACAAGGCCGGCCCGGGCGCAGCCGAGGAAGCCGATGAGGTACGCGTCGGAGTTGTGGCCGTAGGCGCCGACCCGGTCGCCGGGGCGCAGGCCCTGGTCGAGGAGGACGCGGGCCGCGCGGGACACGGCGTCGTCGAGGTCGGCGTAGGTCCAGGTGCGGTCGGCGTAGCGGAGCGCCGTGCGCTCGGGGGTGCGGCGGGCGCTGCGGCGGAGCAGCCCGTCGACGGTGTTGCCGTGCGCCCCGCCGTGCGCGTCGGCCTTGCCTCGTACGTCCGTCATGGCGTGATCCTGGGCCGCGGTGCGGCGGGCGGTCAAGACATCGGCGTCCCCGCGCGCCGAGGCCGCGACCGCCTCCGGCACGAACCCCGACCGGACCGTCGACCGGACCCTCGACCGGGCCCCGGTCCGGGCTCTGGACCGGGCCCTGGGCCGCACTCTCGTCCGGCCTCTCGACCAACTGACATACCGCTTAGTACGCTCAACCGGCCCTGCCCGCAGACCAGTTGGGAGCGCCATGCGAAACCGTCTGAGACGGCTCGTCCTGATCGGCACCGCCCTCATCTCCGTGGCCGCGGCCGCGTCGCCCGCCCCGGCGGAGTCCGGGCGTACGGCGTCCGGGGGCGGGTTGTCGGCGACGATCCGGTACACCGAGTACGGGATTCCGCACATCGTGGCGAAGGACTACGCGAACCTCGGCTTCGGCACCGGGTGGGCGCAGGCCGAGGACGAGGTGTGCACGCTGGCCGACGGGCATGTGACGGTGCGCGGCGAGCGGTCGAGATTCTTCGGCGCGGAGGGCAGGCCGGACCAGTCGCTGTCGTCGGCGTCCACGAACCTCTCCAGCGATCTGTTCTTCCGCGGCGTACGGGACGCGAGGACGGTGGAGAAGCTGCTCGACGCGCCCCCGCCGCTCGGACCGGGGCGTGACGTACGGGAGTTGATGCGCGGATACGCGGCGGGCTTCAACGCCTGGCTGGCACAGAACCGCATCACCGACCCGAAGTGCGCGGGCGCCGCGTGGGTGCAGCCCATCACCGCGCTCGACGTGGCGCGCCGCGGCTTCGCGCTCGCCGTCCTCGGCGGCCAGGGCCGCGCGGCCGACGCGATCACCTCCGCGCAGCCGCCGGGGGGCGCCGCTCCGGCCGAGCGGCCGGACGACGCTCAACTTGCCGACGCCGCACGGGAGTTGTTCTCGTCGCAGGACTCCGACATGGGCTCCAACGCCGTCGCCTTCTCCGGCGCGACCACCGCGAACGGGCGCGGGCTGCTGCTCGGCAACCCGCACTACCCGTGGCAGGGCGGCCGCAGGTTCTGGCAGTCGCAGCAGACGATCCCGGGCGAACTCGACGTGTCCGGAGGCTCGTTGCTCGGCGCGACGTCCGTGTCCATCGGGCACAACGCGCACGTCGCGTGGAGCCACACCGTGGCGACCGGTGTGCCGATGAACCTGCACGAGCTGAAGCTCGACCCGGCCGACCCGACGGCGTATCTCGTGGACGGTGAGCGGCACCGGATGACGAAGCGGACCGTCACGGTCGGCACGAAGGGCGGCGGCGAGGTCACCCGCACCCAGTGGTGGACGCGCTACGGCCCCGTCGTGACCTCGCTCGGCGCGGGCCTGCCGCTGCCGTGGACGCGGACGACGGCGTACGCGCTGAACGACCCGAACGCCGCCAACATGCGCCTGTCCGACGCCTCGCTCGCCCTCAACAAGGCCCGCAGCGCGCAGGGGATCAAGGCCGCCCTGGCCCGGACGCAGGGGCATCCGTGGGTGAACACCATCGCGGCCGACAAGGCGGGGCACACGCTGTTCACGCAGTCGCAGGTGCTGCCGCGGATCACGGACGACCTGGCGGAGCGCTGCTCGACGGCGCTCGGCCGGGCCACCTACCCGAGCGCGGGCCTCGCCGTGCTCGACGGTTCGCGCGCGGAGTGCGGGCTCGGCGAGGACCCGGACGCAGTGCAGCCCGGCACGTTCGGGCCGAGCCGGATGCCGACCCTGGTCGACGCGCCGTACGCGGAGAACTCCAACGACAGCGCCTGGCTGGCCAACGCGGACCGGCCGCTGACCGGGTACGAGCGGATCTTCGGCACCGTCGGCACGCAGCGGTCGATGCGGACGCGCGGCGCCGTGGAGGACGTGTCGGCGATGGCGGACCGGGGCGAGCTCACGGTGCGGGACCTGCGGGAGCAGCAGTTCGCGAACCGCGCACCGGCCGGCGACCTGACGGCGGCGGACGTGGCGAAGGCCTGCGCGGCGCTGCCCGGCGGCACGGCAACGGGCAGTGACGGCAAGGACGTCGACGTACGGGAGGCGTGCGCGGCGGTCGCGGGCTGGGACCGCGCGATGAATCCGGAGAGCCGGGGTGCGCTGCTGTTCGACCGGTTCTGGCGGAAGCTGACGGCGGGCGTGCCGGCGGCCGAGCTGTGGAAGGTGCCGTTCTCCGCGGCCGACCCGGTGGGCACGCCACACACCCTGAACACGGCGCACCCCGGTTTCGAGCGGGCCCTCGCGGACGCCGTGACCGAGCTGGACCGGGCGGGCATCGCGCCGGACGCGCCGCTCTCCGCCCACCAGACGGTACTGCGGGCCGGTGAGCGCATCCCCGTGCACGGCGGCACCGAGTCGCTCGGCGTGTGGAACAAGCTGGAGCCCGTGTGGGACCCGGCCGCCGGATACACGGAGGTGGCCCACGGCTCCAGCTACATCCAGGCCGTCGGCTTCGACGGCGGCGACTGCCCGGTGGCGCGCACCCTCCTGACGTACTCCCAGTCCGAGAACCCGAAGTCGCCGCACCTCAGCGACCAGACCCGGCTGTACGCGCAGAAGCGCTGGGTGACCTCGCGCTTCTGCGCGCGGGACATCGCCGCGTCGCCGGAGCTGAAGGTGGTGCACGTGCGGGAGCGGTAGCGGTGACGGGAGGTGTGTGACACAGGTGGGGGCCGGGTTTCCGGCCCCCACTTCTCCGTTCCGGCAGCGGTTTTCGGTCGCGGCGCCGCGTGCGCGCCACACTCCCTCGCACATGGCGCCATGCATGTGCCACTATGGCGTCACCGAACCGTTCGGCCACCGACCTGCCGTCGTACGGAGGACCCATGACGCACGAGCACACCACCGCGACCGCCACCGGACCCACGACCGCCCCCGCGGACGTGACCGCGTTCCCCGCCGACCGCCACACCGGCTGCCCCTTCGATCCGCCCGCCGAGCTCGCCGCGCTGCGCGAGGAGTCGCCGCTGCGGCGGATGCGCTACCCGGACGGGCACCGCGGCTGGCTCGCCACCGGGCACACCGCCGTCCGCGCGATCATGGCGGACCCGCGCTTCAGCGCCCGCTACGAACTGCTGCACCTGCCGACGCCCGGCCTGGAGGGCGTCGAGATACCGCCCGCGGCGCCCGGCGACTTCACCGGCATGGACGCCCCCGACCACACCCGCTACCGGCGGCTCCTCACCGGCAGGTTCACGGTCCGCCGCATGCGCCTCCTCACCGAACGCGTCGAGGAACTGACCGCCCAGCACCTGGACGCGATGGCCGCCGCGGGCCCCGACGCCGACCTGGTCGAGGCGTACGCGCAGCCCGTCCCGGCCCAGATGATCTGCGAGCTGCTCGGCGTCCCGTACGCCGACCGGGAGCAGTTCACCGGCCACGTGGCGACCCTCTTCGACCAGCGGGCGAGCGCCGACGAGCGGGCCGCGGCGTACGGCGCGATCGAGGCGTACGTGAAGGACCTGGCCGTCGCCAAGCGGGCCGAGCCGACCGACGACCTGCTCAGCGACCTCACCTCGACCGACCTCACCGACGACGAACTGGCCGGTGTGGGCAGCCTGTTGCTCGCGGCCGGGCTCGACACCACCGCCAACATGATCGCCCTCGGCACGTTCGCCCTGCTCAGCAACCCCGAGCAGCTCGCCGCGCTGCGCGCCGAACCCGAACTCGCCGCGCCGGCCGTCGAGGAGCTGCTCCGCTACCTCACCGTCGCCGACCCCGCGGTGCGCACCGCCCTGGAGGACGTCGTGGTGGAGGGCCGGCTCATCAAGGCCGGTGAATCGGTCACGCTCTCCTTCCAGGCCGCCAACCGCGACCCGGCCAGGTTCCCCGAGCCGGACCGCCTCGACCTGCGCCGCGCGGCCACCGGTCATGTCGCGTTCGGGCACGGCCCCCACCAGTGCCTCGGGCAGCAACTGGCCCGCGTGGAGATGCAGATCGCCCTCCCGGCCCTGCTCCGCCGCTTCCCGACGCTGCGCCTCGCCGTCGACCCGTCGGAGGTGCCGCTGCGCGAGCAGAACAACATCTACGGCGTACGGAGCCTCCCCGTCACCTGGGACGAGCAGTGAACGCCCGAGGAGCGGACGGGGCCCCGGAACTGCGCGTCGACCGGGAGCGCTGTGTCGGCACCGGGATGTGCGCCCTGACCGCGCCCGGGGTCTTCGACCAGGACGACGAGGACGGCCGTGTCCTGCTCCTCACCGCGCGCCCCGGGGCGGAGCACCGCGCCGCCGCCCGGCTCGCGGTGGGGGCCTGCCCGGCGGCGGCGATCAGGCTGACCGCGGGGTGAGCGGCCCCGCCCGCGCCGTCAGGGGCTGATCGCCAGAAACACGAACGACGCGAACAGGGCCATGTGCAGGCCGCCCTGGAGGAGCGTCGCCCGGCCCGTGATCACGGTCAGGATGCTCACGACGACGGTCAGGGCGAGCATCACCGTGTGCGTCGGGCCGAGGCCGAGCACCAGCGGGCCGTCCAGCCAGATCGAGGCGATGGCGATGGCGGGGATGGTGAGGCCGATGCTCGCGATGGCCGAGCCGTGCGCGAGGTTGAGGCTGATCTGCGTACGGTCGCGGAGCGCGGAGCGGTGGGCGGCGAGGGTCTCGGGGAGCAGCACCATCAGGGCGATGACCACGCCGACGAAGGCCTGCGGTAGTCCCGCCGCCTCCACGCCCGACTCGATGACCGGCGAGATCGTCTTGGTGTCGCCGACCACCGCGACGAGGGCGACGAGCAGCAGGACCAGGCTGACGAGGGTCTCCTTGCCGCTCGGCGGGTGGGCGTGGTCGTCCTCGTCGAGGACCTCGCCGTCGCGGGTGACGGGCAGGAAGTACTCGCGGTGCCGGACCGTCTGCATGGCCACGAACAGGCCGTAGACGCCGAGCGAGACGACGGCGGCGAAGCCGAGTTGGGCGCCGGTGAACTCCGGGCCCGGCTTGCTCGTGGTGAACGTCGGCAGGACCAGACTGAGCGTGGCCAGGGTCGCGACGGTGGCGACGGCGGCGACCGTGCCCTCCGTGCTGAAGGGCGCGACGCCGCCACGCCAGGCGCCGACGAACAGGGCGAGCCCGACGATGCCGTTGCAGGTGATCATCACGGCGGCGAACACGGTGTCCCGCGCGAGGGAGGAGGTTTTGGCGCCGCCGTCGGCCATCAGGGTGACGATCAGGGCGACTTCGATGACGGTCACCGCGACCGCGAGGACCAGCGACCCGAAGGGCTCGCCGACCTTGTGCGCGACGACCTCCGCGTGGTGCACGGCCGAGAGGACCGCGCCGAAGAGCAGCACCGCGACGACGGCCACCACGGGCCCCGGCAGGTCCCGGCCCCAGGTCAGGAACAGCACGACGAGGGCGAGCAGCGGAACCACGATCGTGCCCACCTTGGTCAGGGCACCCTGATGTGCAGCAGCCATGAGCACACGCTCTCAGCCGTGCGCCGACTCTGCCGCCCGGAGCGGTCCGACGGCTCAGAGTGCGCGCTCGCGGCCCTCCCAGTAGGGTGCGCGCAGCCGCCGCTTGTAGAGCTTGCCGTTGGGGTCGCGGGGCATCGCGGTGACGAAGTCGACGGACTTGGGGCGCTTGTACCCGGCGAGCTGCCGCGCGCAGTGGGCGAGGACGTCGGCGGCGAGCGCGTCCCCGGCGGTGTGACCGTCGGCGACCTCGACGACGGCCTTGACCTCCTCGCCCCAGTCGTCGTGCGGGATGCCGAACGCGGCGGCGTCGGCGACGGCCGGGTGCCCGAGGAGCACCGACTCGATCTCGGCGGGGTAGATGTTGACGCCCCCGGAGATGATCATGTCGATCTTGCGGTCGCGCAGGAACAGATAGCCGTCCTCGTCGAGCACGCCGAGGTCGCCCACGGTGAAGAAGTCCCCGATGCGGTTCTTCCGCGTCTTGCCCTCGTCCTTGTGGTACGCGAAACCGCCCGTCGACATCTTCATGTAGACGGTGCCGAGCTCGCCGGGCGGCAGCCGGTTGCCGTCGTCGTCGAAGACCGCGAGCTCGCTGATCGGCCAGGCCCTGCCGACGGTGCCGGGCTTCTTCAGCCAGTCCTCGGCCGTGGCGAACGCGCCGCCGCCCTCGCTGGCCGCGTAGTACTCCTCCACGCAGTGCCCCCACCAGTCGATCATCGCCCGTTTCACATGGTCGGGGCAGGGCGCGGCGCCGTGGATGGCGTGCCGCATCGAGGACACGTCGTACCGGTCCTTCGTCTCCTGCGGCAGCGCGAGCAGGCGGTGGAACTGGGTGGGGACCATGTGCGTGTGCGTGCAGCCGTGCCGGTCGATCAGGCGCAGCATCTCCTCCGGCGTCCACTTGTCCATGAGCACCAGCGGATGCCCGATGTGCAGGGACGCGCCCGCGAACTGCAGCACGGCCGTGTGGTAGAGCGGCGAGCACACCAGATGGACGTTGCCGTCGAACGGCTTGATCCCGAAGATGCCGAGGAACCCGCCGAGGTGCGACTCCTCGGGAAGCTTCCCGGACAGCGGCCTGCGGATGCCGCGCGGCCGTCCCGTCGTGCCCGAGGTGTAGTTCATGACCCACCCGAGGGTCCGGTCGGCGGGCGCGAACTCGGGCTGCCCGTCGAGGAGTTGAGCGTACGGACGGAATCCCTCGACCGTTCCTACGGCGTACCGGCGGCTGTCCGGGAGCTTCGCCTCGTCGGCGGCGGCGCGGGCGGCGGCGGCGAACCGCTCGTGCGCGATCAGCACCTTGGCGCCGGAGTCGGAGACGATCCAGGCGATCTCGGGGCCGACGAGGTGGTGGTTGACGGGGACGAGGTAGAAGCCGGCCTGGGCGGCGGCGAGGTAGGCGGTGAAGAACTCCACGCCGTTGGGCAGCACGACCGCGAAGGCGTCGCCCTTCTCGAGGCCCGCCTCGCGGAGGGCGTGCACGAGCTGGTTGGCCTTGGCGTGCAGGCGGGCCGCGGACCACGCCTCCCCGTCCGGGGCGTACAGGACGACACGGTCCGGGTCGGCGGTTGCTTGCGCCCAGAAGCCGTTGGGTGTCTGGTCGGGCATTTCGGCATCCCTTCTGCGGCTGGTTGTCTGTTGCCGGGTGCGGGTTCGTCGTGGTTGCTCGCGCAGTTCCCCGCGCCCCTGAGATGGGCACTTCGTGCGCCATCTCCCGAGAAGGCGCGGCGCAGCCGCATGCCTTCAGGGGCGCGGGGAACTGCGCGACCAGCCCCCACCGGCGCGCAGCCCGCGACGAAACCCCGCGTGGCAGACGCTTATCGGCCGGCAATCCGATTCACCCGGTCGATCGCCCGCTCAAAACCCCGCGTCAACTCGTCGAAGACAACCCGCACACTCCGCTCCGCGTTCATCCGCCCCACGATCTGCCCGACCGGCGTGCCCAGCAGGGCGTCCACCTCGTACTTCTGGATGCGGGACACCGCCTCCGCGACCAGCAGGCCCTGCAAGGGCATCGGCAGCGGGCCGGGGCCGGTCGGGTCGTCCCAGGCGTCGGTCCACTCGGTGCGGAGCTGGCGCGCGGGCTTGCCGGTGAGGGCGCGGGAGCGGACCGTGTCGGACGAGGTGGCGGCGAGGAGTTTCTCGGTGAGCTTGCGGGAGTGCAGCTCGGCCTCGGTGGTGGTCAGCCAGATGGAGCCGGTCCACACGCCCTGCGCGCCCAACGCCAGGGCTGCGGCGATCTGTTCGCCGCTGCCGATGCCGCCCGCGGCGAGCACGGGCAGCGGGGCGACGGCCTCGACCGCCTCGGGCGTGAGCACCATGGAGGCGATCTCGCCGGTGTGCCCGCCCGCCTCGTAGCCCTGTGCGACGACGATGTCGATTCCGGCGTCGGCGTGCTTGCGGGCGTGCTTGGCGCTGCCGGCGAGGGCGGCGACGAGGATGTCGTGGGCGTGCGCCCGCTCGATGACGTCGGCGGGCGGCGAGCCGAGGGCGTTGGCGAGGAGCTTGATCGGGTAGTCGAAGGCGACGTCGAGCTGGCTGCGGGCGACCTGTTCCATCCAGCCGGTGATGCGCCAGCCGGAGGCCTCCCCCTCGGGGAGTTCGGGCACGCCGTGCTTGGCGAGGGTGGCCGTGACGAACTCCCGGTGCGCGGCCGGGATCATCGCCTCGACGTCGGCCTCCGTCACGCCTTCGACCTTCTTGGCGGGCATCACCACGTCCAGTCCGTACGGCTTGCCGTCGGTGTGGCCGTCCACCCAGTCGAGGTCGCGTTTGAGGTCGTCGGGGGCGGTGTAGCGGACTGCTCCGAGCACGCCGAAACCGCCGGCCCTGCTGATGGCGGCGGCCACGGCGGGGAACGGCGTGAAGCCGAAGATGGCGTGCTCGACTCCGAGTTTCTTGCTCAGCTCCGTCTGCATGCGCGCAGGATGCCGCAGCCCGTCGGACGACGGAAGAGATTTTCTGATGCGGTGTCAGATTCTTTGCGCGGCGGGCAGTTGGGCACGGCGACGGCCCCGCGGGGTTGACACCGACCTGGCCCGGCAAGAAAGTTTCACCTGCCGAGCAAGTGCCCGAAATTTTCTTTCACACGGGGAGGGCCGGGACATGGACGGCGGCGGCGCGGAGGTCCACAGACGGTCGGGACGTGTTCAACCGGGGCCGTCCCGGCGAAGGTTCGGGGCAGGGCTGCTCGCCCTCGGCGGGGTCGTCGCCCTCGCGCCGTTCCCCGCGGGCCCGGCCGCGGCGGCTCCGGCCGGCGAGACGTCCCCGGGCGAGGCCCGGCCGACGCTGCGGCACGGCTCCGCGGAGAGCGCCGGGCTGCTCCCCGGCGAACTGCGCCAACTCGTCGCCGACGCCGAGAAGTTCCTTGACCCCTCCCCCAAGCACCCGTGGTACGCGGGCGCCGTGCTGCTCGCCGGGCGCGGCGGCACGGTGGCGCTGCATCAGCCCATCGGGATGGCGGTGCGCTACTCCGCGTACGAGGAACAGACCGACACCGGCGTGGAGTTCCCGCCCGAGCAGCAGATCCCGACGGCCGCGGACACCGTGTACGACCTCGCGTCCGTGTCCAAGCTGTTCACGTCCATCCTGGCCGTGCAGCAGATCGAGCGAGGCGCGCTCGGCCTGGAGGACCGGGTGGCGCGGCACCTCCCCGAGTTCGGCGCGGCCGGAAAACAGGACGTGACCACCCGTCAACTCCTCACGCACACCTCGGGGTTCCGCGCCTGGATCCCGCTGTACAAGGAGCCGACGTACGAGGGGAAGCTGCGGCTCGTCTGGGACGAGCAGCCGATCGCCGAGCCAGGCACGAAGTACCTCTACTCGGACCTCAACCTCATCTCGCTCCAGCTGGTCCTGGAGAAGATCACCGGGCGGCGGCTCGACGTACTGCTCCGCGAGGAGATCACCGGGCCGCTCGGCATGCGCCGCACCCGCTACAACCCGCCCGCGTCCTGGCGCCCGAAGATCGCCGCGACCGAGGACGCGCGACTGCCCTGGTCGGGCCTCGAACGCGGCCTGGTCTGGGGCGAGGTGCACGACGAGAACGCCTTCAGCCTCGGCGGGGTCGCCGGGCACGCGGGCGTGTTCTCCTGCGCGTGGGACCTCGCCGTGCTCGGCCGTACGCTGCTCAACGGCGGCTCGTACGGCGAGGCGCGGATCCTCGCGCCGGAGTCGGTGGAGCTGATGTTCACCGACTTCAACACGGACTTCCCCGGCGACGAGCACGGGCTCGGCTTCGAGCTCTACCAGCACTGGTACATGGGCGCGATGGCGACACCGCGCACGGCGGGGCACACCGGGTTCACGGGCACGTCCCTCGTCCTCGACCCGACGACCGACTCGTTCCTGGTGCTGCTCGGCAACTCCGTTCACCCGGTGCGGAGTTGGCGCTCCGGCTCCGCACCCCGGGTGGCGGCGGCGAACCGTCTCGCCCGCGCGGTCCCGGTACGGCCCGCACGCGGGGGCTCCGCCTGGTACGCGGGGATGGCGGGCTCCACGACGGCCACGCTGACGTTGCCCGCCGTCACGGTCACCTCCGCCGAGGCGCGGCTGCGGTGCGAGCTGTGGTGGGACACCGAGCCGGGCTCCGACCGCGCGCACCTGGAGGTGTCCGACGACGCGGGCGCGAGCTGGCGGGCAGTGCCGTTCACGACCCGCCGCGCCGGACAGGAGCCCCGCCTCCACGAGTCCGGCTCGGTCTCCGGCTACTCGGGCCGCGCCTGGCACACCGCCACGGCCTCCCTCGCCCCATGGACGGGCGGCAGCCCACTCCAGCTGCGCTGGCGCTACGTGACGGATCGCTTGTACGTGGGGCGGGGCGTGTACGTGGACGGCCTTCGCGTGGAGGACGGGGAGGCGGGAGTGCGGTTCGAGGAGGCGCGGCCGGGGGATGCGGCACGAATCCACCCGTCAGGCTGGACCCGCGAGTCGACCTGACCCCACCCCAGGTGACTCCGCCCCCGGCCCCCCGCTCCTCAATCGCCGGAGGGCTCCCGGGGTGCGTCGTCGGCTCTCCCACCGTGGTGGGGCTGTGCCCACCCGTTCCGCCCTGCGGAACGCCTGCCCACAGCCAGGTGCCCCGTAAGGGGCGCGGGGAACTGCGCGCGCAACCACGACGGCGGGACAGCCGAACGAACAGCGCCGCAGGCTTTCGGGAAGGGGCGGGGTGGGGAAAGGAACCGCCCCCGCCCCGAACCGTCAGTACTGCTGAGGCGGCTGCTGGCCGTAGGGAGCCTGCTGGCCATAAGCCGGAGGCTGAGCCTGAGGCGGGTACTGCTGCTGGTACTGCTGCTGAGGAGGAGCCTGCTGGTACTGCGGCTGACCAGGCGCCGGCGCCTGCTGATACTGCTGCTGCTGAGCCGGCGGCGCAGGCGCGTACTGCTGCTGGGGCGCCGGGGCGGCGTACCCCTGCTGCGGAACCGGCGGAACCGGCGGCCCCGCCTGCGCAGCGAGCCCACTGCCCGCAGGGACGTAGTGGATCCGCCCCGTCGGATCGGGCACCTGCACGTACCCCGCCGCCCGCAGCTGCCCTTCGTATGTCGTGTGCCGCTTGCGGGTCCAGAACACCATGCCCACGGCCAGGCACATCGCGAGGATCCAGAACGGGATCCAGAAGACCGCCGCGTCCTCGCCGTCCCGCATCAGGCGGAGCAGGCAGATCACGGTGATCGGGATGACCGCCATGACGCGCCGCTTCTCGTTGTGGCGGCCGGTGAGGTCGAAGTTGACCTGGGTCTTGAGGAGTTCGGGCGCCTGCGCCGGCAGCGGCGGCAGCTGGCCGCCCGCCGCGGCCTGCGGGAACTGCGCCCAGGCCTGCTGCGCCCGCTGCCGTGCCTGCGGCGACGGGTCCGGGACCATGAGCAGCTGCGTGCCCTTGCTGACGTACCGCGCGTCGGCGTACTGGTAGCCGAACTGCTCACCGAGGTGCGCGAGTCGGGACAACTTGCCCACGGTCGACCACATGCTGGTCACCTCGACGGGCGCTCCCTGCGCCATCAGACCCACCATCGTGCGGACCTGGCCAGTGCTCACGGTTCTCCCTCCCCGGCGGGCATACCTTGCTCGTTCCGCCGTCGGGCCACCCTTTCACACCGGAACGGCGCGTTCAGTCGCCGGTCACAGGCCGAGCACGGCCATCGCGGCGTTGTGTCCCGGAATGCCGCTCACTCCCCCGCCGCGCACCGCACCGGCTCCACACAACAGCACGTTCGCGTACACGGTCTCCACACCCCAGCGCCCGGTCCCCTCCTGTGCGTACGGGAAGGGCAGGTCGCGGTGGAAGATGTTGCCGCCGGGCAGCCGGAGTTCGCGTTGCAGGTCGAGCGGGGTCTTCGCCTCGACGCAGGGGCGGCCCCGCGCGTCCTCGGCGAGACAGTCCGCGAGGGGTTCGTCGAGGTACGCGTCGAGGCGGGCGAGCGTCGACTCCAGGAGCGCGGCGCGGGTCGCGTCGTGGTCGGCGGCGAAGAGGCGGGCCGGGGTGTGCAGGCCGAAGAGGGTGAGGGTGTGGTGGCCGTCGGCGGCGAGGTCGGGGCCGAGGATCGACGGGTCGGTCAGCGAGTGGCAGTAGATCTCCGACGGGGGCGCCGCCGGCAGCCGGCCCGCGCTCGCCTCGGCGTACGCGGCGGCCAGCTGCGCGTACCCCTCGGCGACGTGGAAGGTTCCGGCGAAGGCGTGGTGCGGGTCGACGGCGCTGTCGCGGAGCCGGGGCAGCCGCTTCAGCAGCATGTTGACCTTGAACTGGGCGCCCTCCGCCGGAGGTTCGGGCGGGGTCTGGCCGAGCAGGGCGGCGAGGGTGTCGGGGGACGCGTTGACGAGGACGTGCCGGGCGGTGACGGTGGCCTCGGCGCCGTCGGGGGTGCGGTGGGTGACCTCGGCGCGGGTGCCGTCGGCGTCGATGTGCAGCACCTCGTGGCCGGTGCGGAGGTCGGCGCCCGCGGCGCGCGCGGAGTCGGCGAGGGCGTCGGTGAGCGCGCCCATCCCGCCGACGGGCACGTCCCAGTCGCCGGTGCCGCCGCCGACGACGTGGTAGAGGAAGCAGCGGTTCTGCCGCAGTGACGGGTCGTGGGCGTCGGCGAACGTGCCGATCAGGGCGTCGGTGAGGACGACGCCGCGGACCAGGTCGTCGTCGAAGTGCGCCTCGATCGCCGTGCCGATCGGCTCTTCGAACAGCGCCCGCCAGGCCGTCGCGTCGTCGACGCGTTCACGCAGCTCGGCGCGCGTGGGCAGCGGCTCGGTCAGGGACGGGAAGACCCGCTCGGCGACCCGCGCGGTCATCGCATGGAACCGCTGCCAGGACGCGAACTCCCGCTCCGATCCGGTGAGTTGACGGAAGGACTCGCGGGTGCGGGCGGCCTGACCGGTGACGAGCAGCCCGGTGTCCCGGCCGCCGCGCCGCACGGGCGTGTACGAGGACACGTCCCGCTTGCGCACCGCGAACGCCAGGTCGAGGTCCCGTACGACCTTCTTCGGCAGCAGGCTGACCAGGTACGCGTACCGGGAGAGGCGCGCGTCCACCCCGTCGAAGGCGTACGTCGACACCGCGGCGCCGCCGGTGCGGTCGAGGCGCTCCAGGACGAGGACGCGGCGGCCCGCGCGGGCGAGGTAGGCGGCGGCGACCAGACCGTTGTGGCCGCCGCCGACGATCACGGCGTCGTACGCGGAGCGCGCTGCGGTGGGCATGGCTCCTGGGTAGCACGGGGGCCGGAGGCGGGCCACGGGTGCGTAGCCCACCTGCCCGCATGCCCGCATGCCCGCCCTGCGTACTACCCCCGCTGCCGTGCGATCCGCGCGTACAGCTCCGCCGCCTCCGCGCCGCGGCCGAGCCTCTCCAGGCACAGTGCCTCGTCCTGGCGGGCGGCGAGGGACTCGGGGTGGCCGGGGCCGAGGACGCGTTCGCGGGACTCGGCGATCGTGCGGTACTCCCCGAGGGACTCCTCCCACTGGCCGAGCCAGCCGTGGCCGACGGCGACCTCGCGGCGGCTGACCAGGGTGTCCGGGTGGTCGGCGCCCAGGGCCCGGACGCGGGCGGCGCACACCGCGCGGGCCTCGTCGAGCGCCTCGGGCCAGCGGCCGAGCCGGCCCAGGTTGACGCCGATGCCGTGCCGGGCGCGCAGCGTCTCAGGGTGGTCGGCGCCGTGCACGCGGGCGCGGTCGGCGGCGAGGCCCTGGTAGAGGGCGAGGGCTTCGGCGCTCTGGCCCAGGCGGCCGAGGCTGATGCCGACCTCGTAGCGCGCGGCGAGCGTGTCCGGGTGGTCCGCGCCGAGCGCCTGCCCGCGCGCCTCGGCCACCTCGCGGTACGCCTGCAGGGCCTCTCCCCAACGGCCCAACTGCCCCAGGGCGTACGCCACTTCGTACCGGGTCACGAGCGTGTCCGGGTGGGCGGGGCCGAGGACGCGGGCGCGGGCCTCGGCGACCTCGACGGCCATGCCGTGCGCCTCTTCGAGGCGGCCGAGGCGGCTGAGGTTGTAGGCGAGGTTGTGGCGGCAGCGCAGGGTGTCGGGGTGGTCGGGGCCGAGGTGCGGGGAACGTTCACGGCCGGCGAGCACGGCCGTGTAGATCTCGTGCGCCTCGAAGTGCCGGCCGAGCTGGCCGAGGACGTACGCGATCTCCTGGCGGGCGCCGAGCGTGTCCGGGTGGTCGGCGCCGAGGGCGCGTTCGCGGCCACGGGCGACGTGCTCGAACTCGCGGAGCGCGTCGGTGGGGCGGCCCGTGCGGCTGAGGGTGAACGCCACTTCGTAGCGGCTGGCGAGGGTGTCGGGGTGGTCGGCGCCGAGGGCCTGCTCGCGGTCGGCGGCGACCTTGCGGTGCACCTCGACGGCCTCGTCCCAGCGGCCGAGGCGGCTCAGGCTGAGGCCCGCGGTGTGCCGGGTGGCGAGGACCGACAGCAACTCCGGTGGGGCGGTGGAGCGTTCGGGCCTGCGGGGCTGGCCCGCGTCGGGGGTGCGGCGGCCGTCGATGCGGGAGATCCACTCGCCGGTGAGGCCGGCCGCGGCGTCGAGCGGCACGGCGCGCAGGTCGACGGCGCCGGTGGCCTTGGGGCCGGTGGTCATGCCGCGGGTCCAGTCGGGCAGTTCGGCGGGCTCGGCCCGTTTGGCCTGCGCGGGGACGCGGGGGGACGGAGTGGCGGGGGCGGCGGGGGCGAGGGTGCCGCCGCGGGCCGCGGTGATGCGGTGGGCGAGCTCGCGGGCGTCGCCGGGGCGGTCGTCGGGGGACTTGGCGAGCAGGTCGAGGACGATCCGCTCCAGGAACTCGGGGAGTTCGGGCCGTTTCGAGCGGGGCGGCTCCGGGGTGGTGTCGCGGTGGCCGAGGAGGACGGCCCAGGCGTCGCCGTGGTCGAAGGGCGGGGCGCCGGTGGCGATCTCGTACAGGACGCAGCCGAGGGAGTAGAGGTCGCTGCGGTAGTCGACCGGTTCGCCGCCGATCTGCTCGGGCGACATGTAGTGCGGGGTGCCCATGGCGATGTTGGTGCCGGTGAGCTTCGCGGTGAAGCCGGCGTCGTGGCCGAGGCGGGCGATGCCGAAGTCGCAGATCTTCACCGTGCCGTCGGTGAGCCGCATGATGTTGGCGGGCTTGAGGTCGCGGTGGATGATGCCCTGGTCGTGGCAGTAGGCGAGGGCGTGCGCGACCTGTTCGGTGACCTCGACGACGTCCGCGACGGCGAGCGGGCCCTGCCCCTCGTCCTCCATGAGCTGGCTGAGGTTGCGGCCGTCGAGGAGCTCCATGACGAGGTAGAGCACGCCGTCGTCCTCGCCGAAGTCGTGCACGACGGTGATGCCGCGGTGCTGCAGGGACGCGGCGACACGGGCCTCGCGGCGGAAGCGTTCACGCAGCACCTTGCCGATGCCGGGGTCGCCCTGCTGCGGGCCGAGGGGCTTGAGGCACTTCACGGCGACGTGCCGGTCGAGGGACTCGTCGCGGGCGCGCCACACCTCGCCCATGCCGCCGCGCCCGATCCGGTCGAGCAGCCGGTACCGGCCCTGGATCAGCCTGGTGTCCGCCATCTCGTGCTGTCGCCCCCGTCGCCTCGCATCGCCCTCCCCGGCCCGTCCAGTATGGCTGCCCGTCCGCGGAGTTTGTACGGTGCGGGCCTGCTGCCGGGGCCGAGCCGCTCCATGGCCCGCAGGATGTGCTGGGGCGGCAGCTGCCAGCGTAGACGTGCGGGGATGCAGCGCAGGATGTTACCGGCGGCGCGCAGCCGGAGATCCACCACCCCCGGCGCGGGCCCCGGCCTGCCGTACAACTCGTGGGCGTACGGGGGCAGTGCGGCGTACGCGAGGTTCGCGACGCGCGGCCAGAGGAGGTCACGCGCGGGGGCGAGGAGCGGGGGTGCGGGCGGGCGCCGCAGGAAGTCGTCGACCTCGCGCGCCTCCGCGCCGACGTACAACCGTGGCCGCATGCGTGCGACATAGGCCCGCAACTCGGCCCGGTCCGCGGGGACTTCGGCGGGGTCGAGGCCGACGAGGCGGGCGCTCTCTCGCTGTTCGGCGATGTACCGGTCGGCGAGGGCGGGGCTCAGCGGGAACCCGGAGCGCCGCAACACCTCGACGTAGCTGGCGACTTCGGTGCAGTGCACCCACAGCAGCAGTTCGGGGTCGTCGACGGGGTAGACCTCGCCGGTGTCGGGGTCGGTGGCCTTCAGGCGGCGGTGCATGCGGCGGATACGGGCGGCGGCCTTGTCGGCGTCGCGCGTGGTGCCGTAGCTGAGGGCGCCGACGAAGTCCGCGGTGCGCAGCAGCCGCCCCCAGGGGTCCCGGCGGAAGTCGGAGTTCTGCAGCACGCCGCGGACGACGCGCGGGTGCAGCGCCTGCAGGTACAAGGCGCGGATGCCGGCGATCCACATCACCGGGTCCCCGTGCATGTGCCAGGTCACGCTCCCGGGCCCGAAGTACCCGGGGTCCCGGCCCGCGTCCGGCCCGGGGCCCACTCCCACGTCGGGCCTGGACTCCGCGCTCACGTCCGGCCCGGGGTCCGCGCTCACGTTCCGCACGGCGGCACCACCTCCCCGGCTCGTCACCCAGGGTAGGCGTGCGGGGCGCGGGGCGGGAGTGCCCGGGGATCAGCCGCCGTAGGGGTGCGGGTCGAGGTGACTGAGCCGGTACGGAAACGCGTCGGGCATCGTGCGCCAGCCCTGGCCCTGGAACTGCACGGAGCACCAGGAGCCGTCGGAGAAGCCGATCTCGTGGCAGCCGCCGACGTCGTCGCTCCGGTCCCGGATCCAGCTGACGTGCCGCACGTCCAGGGACAGCCCGGCCTCGACACGGCGGGGCGCGCCGCGGAACGACCCGGCGTGCGAGACGTACACGAGCTGGAGGCGGCGGCCGGTGATCTGCACGACCGTGTCCACGCCGTTCCTGGTACGCGGGCACAGGCCCCGGGCGAGCTGTCCGGCGAGGCTGTCCCAGCCGCCGCCGAAGGGCCTGCCGCCGGCCGTCCGCCGTCCGCCCGGCGGGTCCGGGACGAACGTGAGGGTCGAGAGCACCAGGTACACGTTGGCCGGCCACAGGCACCAGCTGAACAGTGTGCGCCGCTCGCCCCGCAGGACGCGCGGGCGGCGGAAACGGCCCGGCTTCGGCGCCCGCCCCGCCACTCCGGCCACGTGCGCCCCGCGCAGCACCTCCCCCGCGGGCACGAGGGCTCGCGCCCGGTCGACCGCGTCGCGGGTCCGCTCGGTCGTCCTGCCCACGCGGGCTCCTCCCCCTGGTCGTACGCGTGCGGGGGCGATTCCATCACGGACGGCCGGTGAAGATCGACTCCGGTGCCGGGTACGGGGGTCGGGGCGCGACGGCCGCGCTCACGCCTCCAGAACGACGACCGCCTCGTCCGTGTACGCCAGGAACGTCAGCGTCTCGTGGAAGTACAGGTCGATCTGGTGGGCGTCGTGGGAGGTGTAGCCGATGGCGACGTCCTGGCCGAGGCGGAGTTCGAAGTCGCCGCCGCGGGTCGACAGGACGAAGCCGCCGCTGAGCGCGGGCGCCCAGATCGGGGGGCCGTCGAGCATCCGGGCGAGGTGGGCGGCGATCGGGTAGCCGTGGTCGGAGGTCTCGCTGACGGCCCGGTACTCCTCAGCACCGAGCAGGAGCTGGTACGGGCCGTCGACCCCGGCGAGGCGGAGTTCGGTGAGGGCGCGGCTGACCGCGTCGGGGTAGTCGCGGGCCTCGGCCGGCAGGCTCACCACCGGGTTGGAGGAGCAGGCGCGCAGCCCGTCGATCTGGGCGGCGGAGTACCCGTCGAAGATCGTGCGGTCCTCCACGTACGCCATCGTGCGGGCCGCGTCCTTGACGGGCTGCCAGTCGGAGTCCTGGGCGCCGCGGTCCACGTCGTCGACGGCGGAACGGTCGACGGTGAACGGCACGCGCAGCTCGACGAGCGGCCGGGACTCGCGCAGCCGGGCGTTGACGCCGGGCGCGGGCGGGGTCATGTCGATGAGGTGCCCGGTGCCGACGGCGGACAGGCGCGGGCCCTCGGCGTCGGGTACGTCGACGACGCGGCGGCCCGCGACATGGCGGCGGAACGTACGGCGGGCCTCCTCCTCGATCTCGGCCCAGGCGGCCGGGGTGATCGGGGCGAGTTCGCGGTGCAGGTTGGTGACGACGGGAGGCGTCATGGGGTTCCTTTCAGGCTGCCGATGCCGAGCGAGCCGCTGCCGGCTGCGGCGTGCGCGGCGGGCTCGGGCTCCGGCGCCTCGGCCGGGTCCGCGGTGTCGGCGGTGGCGGTGGCGGTGGCGGCGGTATCGGCGGTTGGGGCGATCTCGACGGAGGAGGCGGACGTGGCGGGCTCGGTGGGCAGGATCGTCACGGCGGACGGCCCCGGATCGGCGATCGGGGCTCCGGCGGGCAGCGGCTCGGGCGTGCGCAGGGCGTCGGACGTGTCGGGCGGGCCGGGGAAGTCCTCGAGGAGTTCGGCGCTGGGCACGAAGAACAGGCCGCCGGTGACCGCCGTCGAGAAGTCGAGAATGCGGTCGGTGGTGCCGGGCGGGTCGCCGATGAACATGTTGCGCAGCATCCGCTCGGTCACGTCGGGCGTGCGCGCGTAGCCGATGAAGTACGTGCCGAACTCGCCGCTGCCGACCCGTCCGAACGGCATGTTCTCGCGGACGATCTTCCGTTCGGTGCCGTCGTCGTCAGTGACGGTGTTGAGCGCGACATGCGAGTCGGCGGGCTTCACGTCGTCGGGCATCTCGACGTTGTCGGACTTGCTGCGGCCGATGACGCGTTCCTGCTCCTCGACGCTGAGGGCGTTCCAGGCGGCCATGTCGTGCACGTACTTCTGCACGATGACGTAACTGCCGCCGCGGAAGGGCGGGTCCTCGTCGCCGATGTAGACCGCGTCGCTCGCGGCGGCGCCGGTGGGGTTCTCGCTGCCGTCGACGAAGCCGAGGAGGTCGCGGGCGTCGAAGTAGCCGAAGCCGTGGACTTCGTCGACGACGGTGACGGCGTCGCCGAGCGCGTCGACGATCAGGCGGGCCAGCTCGAAGCAGAGGTCGGGGCGGCGGGCGCGCAGGTGGAAGAGGAGGTCGCCGGGGGTGGCCGGGGCGCGGTGCCGCGGGCCCTGCAGCTCCTCGAAGGGGTGCAGTTCGCGCGGGCGCGGGCCGCCGGCGAGCCGGTCCCAGGCGGCGGAGCCGATCCCGGCGACGCAGGCGAGGCCGGCGGCGGACTCGCGGAACGAGACGGAGCGGATCAGTCCGGCCAGGTCCTGGAGGGTCTCTCGCACGGTGGGCTCGCCGCCCGGGTTGAGGGTGGCGACGAGGAAGACGGCGGCTTTGGCGGGCGGGGTGATGACGGGTTGCGCGGCGACCATGGGACTTCGGGACTCCGTCGGGCGAGTAGGGCGAATCGACACTTATCGGTCAGCGTCAGCGTAGGCGGGGGTGCGCGAGGGTGCAGCCCGTCGTCGTCTTCCGGGTGCGGGTCCGTCGTGGCTGGTCGCGCCCCGCGGCGGAGCCGCTGATGTCACAGTCCCGCGCCCCTGAGATGGGCACTTCGTGCACCATCTCCCCGAGAAGGCGCGGCGCAGCCGCATGCCTTCAGGGGCGCGGGGAACTGCGCGAGCAACCCCCACCGGCCCGCAGCCCGCGACGAAACCCGCCCGCCCCACAAGAGCGGCCTACAGGAAACCTGCGGCACCGCTTAAGAAAACCTCGATGGACCCGGGACGCCCGGTACGGAAGAGTCTGGCGCGGCGGTGCCACGAACCGAACCGCCGCCCCCACCCATCACTCTCCCCGCGCCGGGCCGCGCCCCGCCCTGCCCGCGTGCGTGCCGAGAGGGGCCCAGAAGGAGTCGAGCCGTTGAAGGCACTGGTCAAGGAAAAGGCCGAACCGGGACTGTGGCTGGCGGACGTGCCGGAGCCGGCCGTCGGCGCCGGTGACGTGCTGATCAAGGTGCTCCGTACCGGGATCTGCGGCACCGACCTGCACATCCGCGCCTGGGACGGCTGGGCCCAGTCGACCATCGACGCGCCGCTCGTCGTCGGGCACGAGTTCGTCGGCGAGGTCGTCGAGACGGGCCGTGACGTGACCGGGATCGACGTCGGCGACCGGGTCAGCGGCGAGGGCCACCTGGTGTGCGGGACCTGCCGCAACTGCCTGGCCGGGCGCCGCCACCTGTGCCGGGCGACCGTCGGCCTGGGCGTGGGCCGCGACGGCGCGTTCGCCGAGTACGTGGTGCTGCCGGCGTCCAACGTGTGGGTGCACCGGGTGCCCGTGGACCTCGACATCGCGGCGATCTTCGACCCGTTCGGCAACGCCGTGCACACCGCCCTGTCGTTCCCGCTGGTCGGCGAGGACGTGCTGATCACGGGCGCGGGGCCGATCGGCCTGATGGCGGCGGCGGTCGCCAAGCACGCGGGCGCCCGCAACGTCGTCGTCACCGACGTGAGCGAGGAGCGCCTGGACCTCGCCCGCAAGGTCGGCGCGAGCCTCGCCCTGAACGTGGCGACGTCGACCATCGCCGACGGTCAGCGCGAGCTGGGCCTGCGCGAGGGCTTCGACGTGGGCCTGGAGATGTCCGGCAACCCCACCGCGATGCGCGACATGCTCGCCAACATGACCCACGGCGGCAAGATCGCCATGCTCGGCCTGCCCGCCGAGGAGTTCGCCGTCGACTGGGCCCGCATCGTCACGTCGATGATCACGGTCAAGGGCATCTACGGCCGCGAGATGTTCGAGACCTGGTACGCGATGTCGGTGCTGCTCGAGGGCGGCCTCGACCTCTCCCCCGTGGTCACCGGCCGGTACGCGTACACCGACTTCGACGCCGCCTTCGAGGACGCGGCGAGCGGCCGTGGCGGCAAGGTCATCCTCGACTGGACCGCCTGACCTCTCGCTCCCCCGAGCCCCGAACTCCCCTTCTCCATAAGGACTCACGCATGTTCGACAACGTACGAGCAGACCTGCAGGCGACCCTCGACGAGATCACCGCGGCCGGGCTGCACAAGCCCGAGCGGGTCATCGGCACCCCGCAGTCCGCGAGCGTCGAGGTGACCGGCGGCGGCCGACCCGGCGAGGTGCTGAACTTCTGCGCCAACAACTACCTCGGCCTCGCCGACCACCCCGAGGTGATCGCCGCCGGCCACGCGGCCCTGGACCGCTGGGGCTACGGCATGGCGTCCGTGCGCTTCATCTGCGGCACGCAGGAGGTGCACAAGGAGCTGGAGGCGCGGCTGTCCGCGTTCCTCGGCCAGGAGGACACGATCCTCTACTCCTCCTGCTTCGACGCCAACGGCGGCGTCTTCGAGACCCTGCTCGGCCCCGAGGACGCGGTGATCTCCGACGCCCTCAACCACGCCTCGATCATCGACGGCATCCGGCTCTCCAAGGCCCGCCGCTTCCGCTACGCCAACCGTGATCTGGCCGATCTGGAACGGCAGTTGAAGGACGCGTCCGACGCGCGCCGCAAGCTGATCGTCACCGACGGCGTGTTCTCCATGGACGGCTACGTGGCGCCGCTCGCGGAGATCTGCGACCTGGCCGAGCGGTACGACGCGATGGTGATGGTCGACGACTCGCACGCCGTCGGCTTCGTCGGCCCCGGCGGCCGCGGCACGCCCGAGCTGCACGGCGTCATGGACCGCGTCGACATCATCACCGGCACCCTCGGCAAGGCCCTCGGCGGCGCGTCCGGCGGCTACGTCGCGGCCCGCGCGGAGATCGTCGCCCTGCTGCGTCAGCGCTCCCGCCCGTACCTCTTCTCGAACAGCCTCGCCCCGGTCATCGCAGCCGCGTCGCTCAAGGTCCTGGACCTCCTGGAGTCGGCGGGCGACCTGCGCGAGCGGCTCGCGGCGAACACGAAGCTGTTCCGTACGCGCATGACGGAGGAGGGCTTCGACATCCTCCCCGGCGACCACGCCATCGCGCCCGTCATGATCGGCGACGCGGCGGTCGCGGGCCGCATGGCCGAACTGCTCCTGGAGCGCGGGGTGTACGTGATCGGCTTCTCGTACCCGGTGGTGCCGCAGGGGCAGGCGCGGATCCGCGTACAGCTGTCGGCGGCGCACTCCACGGCGGACGTGAACCGGGCGGTCGACGCGTTCGTCGCGGCCCGCGCGGAGCTGCAGGCGGCCGACCAGGCCTGAGCCCAGTCGTGAGCCCAGGCCTGGGCTCACGTCCGAGGACAGGTCCGAGACCGGGGATAATCGACGGCATGATCGAAGCGCGGCGGCTGCACATCCTCCGGGCCGTGGCCGACCACGGCACCGTGACGGCTGCGGCCGCCGCGCTCTATCTCACGCCGTCGGCGGTGTCGCAGCAGCTGGCGGCGCTGGAGCAGGAGACCGGGCACAAGCTGGTCGAGCGGGGTGCGCGGGGCGTACGGCTCACCGCGGCCGGGGAGATCCTGCTGACGCACACCAACGCGGTCCTCGCCCAGCTGGAGCGGGCCGAGGCGGAGCTCGCGGCATACAGCACGGGCGAGGCGGGCACGGTGACGCTGGCCTCGTTCGCGACCGGCATCGGCCTGGTCGTCGGGCCCGCGCTCGGGCACCTGGCGGTCACGTCGCCCGGCATCCGGGTCCGCGTCCAGGACACGGAGGGCGACGCCAGCCTGGCGATGCTGCTCGACCGGCGCATCGACGTCGCCGTGGCGGTCGAGTACCGGGGCGCGCCGGGCGCGGACGACGACCGGATCACCCGGGTGCCGCTGTACGCCGAGCCGTTCGACGCGGTCCTGCCGGTCGCGCACCGGCTCGCGGACGCGGAGTGGGTACGGCTCGGGGATCTGGCGCAGGACACGTGGATCGGCCCGTATCCCGGCAACCCGTGCCACGACGTGGTCGTCCTCGCCTGCGAACACGCCGGGTTCTCCCCGCAGTTCGAGCACTCCTCGGACGACTTCCGCGCGGTGGTGGCGCTGGCGTCGGCGGGCGCGGGCGTGGCCCTGGTCCCGCGGTCGGCGCTGCGCGGGGTGGATCTCGCGGAGGCGGCGGTCCGGCCGGTGGACGGGATCCCTCCGGAGCGCAAGGTCTTCGCGGCGGTCCGCCACGGGGCGGAGGCGCATCCGCTGATCGCCCCGGTCCTGCAGTCCTTGCGGAAGGCGGCGTCCGCCTAGGCGTCCGTTTCCTTTCACCTGCGGTCCGGTGGGGGCTGGTCGCGCCCCGCGGCGGAGCCGCTGATGTCACAGCCCCGCGCCCCTGAAATGGGCACTTCGTGCACCATCTCCCGAGAAGGCGCGGCGCAGCCGCATGCCTTCAGGGGCGCGGGGAACTGCGCGAGCAACCACGACGGCGCCGCAGCCGAGCACCCTCACCGCCGAACCCGCGGCATCCCCAGCCCGATCCAGGCGATGATCTCCCGCTGGATCTCGTTGTTCCCCCCACCGAAGGTGAAGATCACCGCCGACCGGTACCCGCGCTCCAGCTCCCCGTGCAGGACCGCCCCCGCCGACCCCTCCTTCAGCGCGCCCACCGCACCGACGACCTCCATCAGCCACGCGTACGCGTCCCTGCGCGCCTCGGAGCCGTACACCTTGACCGCCGACGCGTCCTGCGGGGTGAGCGTGCCGTGCTGGACGGCGCTGACCATCTGCCAGTTGAGGAGTTTCATCGCGTCGAGCCGGGCGTGGGTGCGGGCGAGGCGCTGCCTGACCCAGCCGAGGTCGATGACGCGGCGCCCGTCGGCGAGTTTCGTGCCGGCCGCCCACCGCTGGACGTCGTGCAGTGCGCGGATCGCCATGGTGCCGTGCGCGGCCAGCGTGACCCGCTCGTGGTTGAGCTGATTGGTGATCAGGCGCCAGCCCTTGTCCTCCTCGCCGACCCGGTGGGTGACGGGCACGCGGACGTTCTCGTAGTAGCTGGCGGTGGTGTCGTGCGAGGCGAGGGTGTTGATGACGGTGCAGGAGTAGCCGGGGTCGGAGGTCGGCACGAGCAGCATGGTGATGCCCTTGTGCTGCGGCACGCCCTCCTCGGGCACGGTGGTGCGCACCGCGAGCCACACCCAGTCCGCGGTGTCGCCGTTGGTGGTCCAGATCTTCTGGCCGTTCACGACGTACGTGTCCCCGTCGCGCACCGCCCGTGTCCGGAGCGCGGCGAGGTCGGTGCCGGCCTCGGGTTCGCTGTAGCCGATGGCGAAGTCGATCTCGCCGGCGAGGATCTTCGGCAGGAAGTACGCCTTCTGCTCGTCGGTGCCGAACTGCATGAGGGTCGGCCCGACGGTGTTGAGGGCCATCAGCGGCAGCGGTACGCCGGCCTGCGCGGCCTCGTCGAAGAAGATGAACTGTTCCATCGGGGTCAGGCCGCGGCCGCCGTACTCCTTCGGCCAGCCCACGCCGAGCCAGCCGTCGGCGCCGAGGCGGCGGACGGTCTCGCGGTAGAACTGCTTCTGCTCGGCGGGGTCCTCGTAGCGGGCGTACGCGTGGTCCGGGACGAGCTCGGCGAAGTAGGCGCGCAGCTCGGTGCGCAACCGCTGTTGCTCAGGCGTGTATTCGAGGTGCACGGCCCCTCCAGACTCTCGCGGTGCTGCGGCGGCGCACACGGTAGAACGTGTTTCACAAATTCGGAAGGGCCGCGCCACGCGGGTCAACTCCCTTACGTCCGGGGGGCGTTCGGGCCATCTGCACCCCAACTCCCCGACAACTACTGTCCGTAGTCAATGCTGACAGTGCCTTTATGTGCCGCCGCAGCCGCGCCCGTCCCGACGGAACACGCTTACGAACGCCCTGAGCGGGAATGATGCCTTCGACAACGTCGCGCTCCCCCGGTCGAGAGGGAGCCAGGGGCGCCGGAGCAACACTCGGCGCCGGGACCATTTTCGTCACTCCTCGTATAAGGAGCTGAGTCTTCCAGGTGGGCCATGAAGTTCTCTGAGCCGGCCTTCGGCCTCCAGCACCGCTCAGTGGGCGAGACGCTCGTGCTCGTCCTGTACGGCGAGATCGACGCATGGGCCCATCAGGTACTGGCGCCACGCCTGACGGGCCTGCTCGTCGAACTCCCCTGGCGAGAAGTCGTCGTGGACCTCCGTCCGGTGACCTTTCTGGACGCGAGCGGACTGCGGCTGCTCGTCCGCATCAGACGCCATTGCACGGCACGCGACGCCCGCGTGCGCCTGGTCCGCGGCATCCCACGGGTGCGCCGGGTCCTGCTGCTCACCGGGCTCGACCAGTGCTTCACGGACTGGGAGACGCTGCCACCGGAACTCGACGCGCCACGGCAGCCGTGCGCGGCCTGCGGGGCGCCACCCGCCTGCGGCAGGGCGGCCCGTACGCACAACGGGGTGCACCGGGCCGCTCCTTGACGGTGCATCAGACCGCGGAAGGGCGCGCCGTCAACCCCGCCACGCCGAGGCGCGGGTGACCAACTTCGTTTATTTGCCGCGGAGTTGGGGGAGTAACGCCCTCGGCGCAACTCTTCACACAACCTCCTCCCGAGGTGTCCTGAAGACGCCTTGTTCCGCCAACTCCCCCCGCCTAATACTGCGTTCAGCACTCGAGCATCAGGAGTCTCAAGCACACATGCTTGGCCCGGCCGATCGACCGCTCGGGCACTGACGGGGGAAACTGATCAAGTGCGCGTGGTGCCGCGTCCGACCAGACGCGGCGGCGCGCGGCGTGGTGTCGCGACCCTCTGCCGTCTCTTGGTGCCTGTCAACCGGTGCCTGAGAAGGGATAGGAGGGGGAATGCCGACGCATGCAGTGAGCGCTGCCAAGCCGACGTATCCCGGCGTCTACGTCGAGGAACTTCCCAGCAGTGCCCGCACCATCTCGACCGTCACCACCTCGGTGACCGCGTTCGTGGGACACACCCGGCGCGGCCCGCTCAACGAGCCGGTGCGCATCACCAGCTTCGCCGAGTTCGAGCGCCGCTTCGGCGGGCTCAGCTCGCAGAGCGCCGTCGGCTATGCCGTGCACCAGTTCTTCGGCAACGGCGGCACCGTCGCCGTGATCGTGCGGGTCGCCAAGGCCCGCAGCGGCAAGGCGGCCTGCGTCACCCTGGAGTCCACCCAAGGCCGCAGCGAGTGCCCCGTCCTGGAGGTGCACGCCAAGGAGCCGGGCGTGTGGGGCAACGGCCTGCGCGTCGCCGTCGACTACGACACGCCGTGCCCGGACGAGACCTTCAACCTGCGCGTGTACGACGCGCGCGGCACCGCCCGCGAGGCCTTCACCGGCCTGTCCATGGACGCCTCCCACGGCCGGTACGCGCCGACGGTCATCAACTCCGGCTCCCGCCTCGTCCGCGTCGAGGCCGTCGGCGAGGACCGCCCCGACCCGTCGGGCACGGTCTCCAAGCCCTTCGGCGCCGAACTCCCCGATCTGGCCGTCGACTTGACGGTGAAGATCGGCGAGGTGGAGCGCGAGTTCACGCTGTACGACCCGGACGCGGACGGCGAGGCGCCCTGCACCGTCACCGAGCTCGCCCAGCTCCTGGAGCGCAAGCTGCGGGCCCTGCCCGACGCGCCCGGCAAGCACGCCTTCGCCGGCGCCGAGGTCACCGCGTTCGGCGACCGCATCCAGGTCGTCGCGGGCTCCACCGACCCGGACGACGTGGTCCGCTTCGTCGGCGAGTGCGCCAACGACCTGGGCCTGGAGGCCTCCGTCAACCCGCCCGTCTTCCCGCTCGAGGGCGGCGAGGACGGCGACCCGCCCGGGCCCCGCGACCTGATCGGCAGCGAGTCCGGCAAGACCGGCATCCAGGCGCTGCGCGACGCGGACGACGTCAACCTGCTCGTGCTGCCCGAACTCGCCGCGTACGACTCGGTCGAGGACATGGTCACCGTCGTCTCGGCGGCCCAGCGGCTCTGCCGGGAACGGCGGATCTTCCTGCTCGTGGACGCGCCCAGCACCTGGGTCAGCGTCGACACGGCACGCGCCGGGCTCGCCGCGTTCGAGCCGGTGCGCGGCAACCACGCGGGCCTGTACTTCCCGCACATCCAGCTCACCGACCCGCTCACCGGCCGGCTGCGCTCCTTCCCGCCGTCCGGCGCGGTCGCGGGCGTGTTCGCGCGTACGGACGCGGAGCGCGGCGTGTGGAAGGCGCCGGCCGGCACGGAGGCGCGGCTCGCGGGTGTGCACTCGCTGACGGTCAAGCTCACCGACCGGGAGAACGGCCTGCTCAACCCGCTCGGCGTGAACTGCCTGCGGACCTTCCCGATGGCCGGGCCGCTGGTCTGGGGCTCGCGCACGCTGGAGGGCGCGGACGCGCTGGACAGCGAGTGGAAGTACGTGCCGGTGCGGCGGCTCGCGCTGCATGTCGAGGAGAGCCTGCACCGCGGCCTGCAGTGGGTGGTGTTCGAGCCGAACGACGAGAACCTGTGGCAGCAGATCCGCCTCAGCGCCTCCTCGTATCTGCACAACCTGTTCCGGCAGGGCGCCTTCAAGGGCGGCACGCCGCGCGAGGCGTACTTCGTCAAGTGCGACCACGACACGACGACGGACGAGGACATCGCGAACGGTGTGGTGAACGTGCTGGTCGGCATCGCGCCGGTGAAGCCCGCCGAGTTCGTGATCGTCAAACTCCAGCAGACGGCCGGGCAGTTCGCGCTCTGACGCCTCGCGGAACGAGCCTGTTGATCGAGAAGGAATCCGATGCCTGAGTTCACAGTCAACGCCCAACGCTTCGATCCGTACAAGAACTTCAAGTTCCTCGTCCTGTGGGACGGCCGTACGGTCGCGGGCATCAGCAAGATCAGCCCGCTGAAGCGGACCACCGAGGTCGTCAAGCACCGGCACGGCGGCGACCCCAGCACCCCGCGCAAGTCCCCGGGCCGCTCCGAGTTCGAGGGCGTCACCCTGGAGCGCGGCGTCACCCACGACCCCGAGTTCGACCGCTGGGCCAACAAGGTGTGGCAGGTCGGCGCCGGGCTCGGCTCGGAGGTGTCGCTCGCCGACTTCCGCAAGGACATCGTCATCCAGGTCCTCAACGAGGCCGGTCAGGTCGCCGTCTCGCACAAGCTGTACCGCAGCTGGCCGAGCGAGTACCAGGTGCTCGGCGAGCTGGACGCCAACGCCAACGCGGTGGCGATCCAGTCGCTGAAGCTCGAGTGCGAGGGCTGGGAGCGGGACTACGAGGTTCCCGAACCGCAGGAGCCCTCGTTCCTCAACCCCGCCTGATCCGGCGGGAGTTGACGTACGGGCCCGGGTTCGGGGGAACCGGCGCCACCAGCACAGTCGGGGCAACGCGGTACGGAAACGGGGGCGGGCATGGCGAGCACACAGGCCGCCGACCTCCTGGCCACTTGGGAGGCCGGGCTCGGACAGGACGGCTTCGGCCGCGCCCTGCTCCTGCACCGCACCGCGCGCCCGGAGTTCGCGGGTGACAGCGGGGCGCTGCTCGCGCTGCCCGTCGGGGAGCGCGAGGCCGACCTGTTCGCCCTGCGGCGCGCCCTCTTCGGGGACCGCATGCAGGTGCGGCTCGACTGCGCCGCGTGCGGCGAGGACCTCGAACTGGAGCTGGACGCCGGGGAGTTCGCCCGTTCCCTCAGCCCGGCCAAGGAACAGGCCACCCGGACCCTCACCGTGTCCGAGGGCCCTTGGCAGGTGGAGTTCCGGCTGCCGACCGTCGCCGACCTCGCGGCGGCGGCCCGGCAGCCGGACCCGCGGCGCGCCCTGCTGCGCGCCTGCGTGACAAAGGCCGTACGGGACGGGGCAGTCGAGCCCGCCGACGCCTTGCCCGGCACGCTGGAGCAGCGCATCGCCTCGGCCGCGGAGGCCGCCGACCCGGCCGCCGACGTGAACCTCACGATCAGCTGCCCCGCGTGCGCGGCCGCCACCCGCGCCGAGCTGGACATCGCCTCGTACCTGTGGACCGAACTGGACGCCTGGGCCCGGGACGTCCTGCTCGACGTCCATCTGCTCGCCACCGCCTACGGGTGGAGCGAGCCCGAGATCCTGGCGCTCAGCCCGCTGCGGCGCCGCTACTACCTGGAGCTGTGTGCACCATGACCGACTCCACCGATCCCGCCGGGGCAGCCGGGGCGCCCCCGGACCGCGCCCCGGACTTCCTCGACCGGCTGCTCGACCGACACCGTCCGACCGCTCCGCCGCGCCCGGGTGTCGTACGCGTCCAGCCGCGCCTGGCCGGCCCGTTCGAGCGCGTCGAGGCGGTACGCGGGCCGACGGCGGAGCCGGAGGAGACGGCGCCGCTCTGGCCGAGCACACCTCGACCCACCCCTGCCGGGGGCGAGTTGGGGTCCGCGGTGCGCGAGGTGCGGCACCTCACCGAGCGGGAGCGGACCGTCGTACGGACGGAACGCGAGGCGGCGCCCGCACCTCCGCGGGGCCCGCGTCCGGCGGCGCCCGCCGAGCCCGCCGCCCCGCTCCTGCGCCCCGCGGCCGCCGCCGCGCCCCGGCTGCGGCCGCCCGTACCGGACACGACACGCCGTACGGACGGCGACGGCGCCTCGGAGGCGCGGCGCGACACGCCCGCGCGCGTCAACCTTCCCGCCGCCGACGGTCACGCCACGCCCGCTCCCGCCGCCGCGCTGCGGCCGAGCGGCCTCGACACGGCGGCGGCCCGCGAGGCGGTGCGGCAGAGCGGCGCACGACGGCGCGGGCAACCCGCCGAGCAGGTCGTGCAGGTGCAGATCGGACGGCTCGAAGTCACCGCCGCCGCACGGGAGTCGACCACCCGGCGGCCCACCGCGCGGGACCGGCGCGAGCCGACGGTGAGCCTCTCCGACTACCTGGCCCGGGGGCGCGAGTGAACGACCACGCATACATCCGCACGGTGGATTCCGCTGGGGAGCCCTTCCCCGGGCCCGAGGGACACGAGGAACCGACCCCATGAGCAACGCACTCGCCATCGCCCACGTCACCCAGGCCCTCGCCCTGCTCATCGAGGCCAACCTGCAGCCCGAGATCGACATGGCCGTGAAGGTCGAGCCGCGCAAGCCGCCGGCCGACCCGCCGACCGAGCCGACGATCACGGTGTTTCCGTACCAGGTCACGCCCAACACGTCGCTCCGCAACAACGACCTGCCCACGCGGGCCTCCGACGGCACGCTCCTGAAGCGCCCGGCCGCCGCGCTCGACGTGCACTTCCTGATCAGCGCGTACGGCGAGGAGAGCGAACTCGTCGGGCAGCGGCTCATCGGGTCGGTGGTGCGGACGCTGCACGAGATACCGGTGCTGCCCGCCGACGTCATCGAACTCGCCGGTGAGCGCCCGTACTTGACGGGCAGTGACCTGGCCGAGGCCGTGCAGCGGGTGCGGTTCACGCCGACAGTGATGGACATCGACGAGACGTCCAAGCTGTGGGGCATGCTGCACCAGACGCCGTACACGCTGTCCGTCGTCTACCAGGCAGCGCTGATCTTCATCGAGGGCCGGGAGACCCCGCAGCCGGCGCGTCCCGTGGAGCGGCACACCGTACGGGTCGCCCCGTTCGGCGCGCCGGGAGCGCCGGAGCGGCCGGACGTAGCGGGTGATGTGGGCGGTGCGGGCGCCGCGCCGGGTGAGGGCGACTCGCCCGAGGACGGGCTTCCCGAGGCGCAGCCGCCGAAGGCCGACACGCCGGCCAAGGCCGCCGGCAGGGCGCCCGCGAAGGCTGCCGCCAAGGCACCGGCCAAGTCCAAGGCTCCGGCGAAGCGTTCGGCCAAGGCCGCCTCCGGCACGCGTACGGCCCGTGCCTCCCGTACGGCGAAGGACGCGGGCCGCGCGCCGGAGGACTCGAGCACGGCGACGGACACGGGCGCGGAGAGCTGAGGCGGCGGCGGAGTGCGGACTTCCGAGGCGGGTGAGGACATGGCGAGGGACGGCGGAGCCGGGGACATACGCGGCGGCGCGCTGCCGTTGACCGCCGAGATCCGGCGCGTACTGGCCCGCGTCGACGCGCACGCGACACGCGCGGGCGGCGCGGGCGAGCCGGAGAGCGGCCGGTCCGACACGCCGGGCGGCGCCGCGGACGGTGCGGGAACCGTCGGTGCCGCCGACGCGTCCGGTGGCCATGCCGACGACCGTGCGGGAAGCCGCGCCGACGACCGTGCGGGAAGCCCTACCGAGGGGCTGCCCCGCTCCCCCGCGCCGGCCACGCCGTCGGCCCCGCTGACCGCGCTCGCCACCTGCTTCGGGTTGTCGTCGTTCGAGCGGGACCTCGTACTCCTCGCCGCGGCACAGGAGTTGGAGCCCACCACGGCCGCGCGGTGCGCCGCGGCGAGCGGTGATCCGGAGCGGGCGTATCCGACGTTCTCGCTGGCGCTCGCCGCGCTCGCGGAGCCGCACTGGAGCGCGCTCACGCCGGTCGCGCCGCTGCGCCGCTGGCGGCTGCTCGACCTGGAGGACGAGACCCGCCTGACCACGTCCCGGCTGCGGCTCGACGAACGCATCCTGCACTTCCTGCTCGACTCGCCGTACCTGGACGCCCGGCTGCACGGCCAGCTGCGGCGTGCCCCGGTCCCGGACGCGCTGCCGCCCTCGTACGACCTGGCCGCGAGCCGGCTCGCCGACGCGTGGACGTCGGGGGCGCGGCCCGACACGCCGATGCTGGTCGAGCTGGTCGGCGGTGACCTGCGCAGCCGCGCCGACATCGGGGCCGCGGCGGCGGCGCGTTCGGGGCTCGGCCTGTACGCGATGGCCGCCGACGACATCCCGACCGACCCGGCCGAGCGCGACCGGCTCGCCCGGCTGTGGCAGCGGGAGGCGATCCTGCTGCCCGCCGCGCTGCTCGTCGAGGTGGGCGAGCTGGACCGGGACCAGCACGCGGCGACCGACGCGTTCCTGGCGGGCGCCGCCGTGCCCGTCGTCGTGTCGAGCCCCGACCCGCGCCGCACCGACCGGGCGCGCGGCGAGCGCGTCACCGTGCCCCGCCTCGACGACGAGGAGCAACTCGGCGTGTGGGCGGGCGCGTTCGAGGGCGTCGCGGACGTCGACGAGCACGAACTGCGGTCCCTGGTCGCCCAGTTCCAGCTGCCGCCGCACGTCGTCCGTACGGCAGCGGCGGTCGCGAGCCGCGACACGCCTGACGGCCTGGACGCGGACCCGGCGCGGCGCGCCTGGCAGGCGGCGCTCGACGAGGCGCGGGTCGGCATGGACGAGCTGGGCCGCCGTATCGAACCCGAGGCGGGCTGGGGCGACCTGGTGCTGCACGAGCGGCAGACGAGTGTGCTGCGGGAGATCGTGGCGCACGTACGGCAGCGGGCGACCGTGCACCAGGAGTGGGGCTTCGCGCAGACCCTGCGGCGCGGACTCGGTGTGACGGCCCTGTTCGCGGGCGGCTCGGGCACGGGCAAGACGCTGGCGGCGGAGGTGATGGCCAAGGAGCTGGGCCTCGACCTGTTCGTCATCGACCTGTCGCAGGTGGTGTCGAAGTACATCGGCGAGACCGAGAAGAACCTGCGGAAGGTGTTCGACGCGGCCGAACGCGGCGGCGCGCTGCTGCTGTTCGACGAGGCCGACGCGCTGTTCGGCAAGCGCAGCGAGGTCAAGGACAGCCACGACCGGTACGCGAACCTGGAGGTCAGCTACCTCCTGATGCGCATGGAGGCGTACCGGGGCCTGGCGATCCTCACCACCAACATGAAGAAGGCCCTGGACACGGCGTTCATGCGGCGCATCCGCTTCGTCGTCGACTTCCCGTTCCCGGCGGAACACGAGCGGGCGGAGATCTGGCGCCGGGTGCTGCCGCCGCAGACCCCGACGAAGGGCATCGACCCGCAGCTGCTCGCCCAGCTCACCGTCGCGGGCGGCTCGATCCGCAACATCGCCCTGTCCGGCGCGTTCCTCGCCGCCGAGGAGGGCGACCGGCTGCAGATGCGGCACATGCTGGCTGCGGCCCGTACGGAGTACCTGAAACTGGAACGCTCCTTGACGCCGACGGAGGTCCGCGGATGGGTGTGAACGCAGCAGGCGGCCGTCCCGAGATCCGGGTGGACATCGGGGAGCTGGTCCTCGACGGCTTCGGGCCGGGGGTGGACCCGGGGCGCGTATCGGCGTCCTTCGAACGGGAGTTGACCCGTCTCGTACGGGAGTCCGGCGTGCCGCTCGCGGCCGGCGGCGGCCTTTCGGTGGACGCGCTGTCCGGCCTGCCGCCGCTGCCCGCCGGCCTCTCCTCGCGCCGCCTCGGCCAGGAGCTGGCGCGCGCGGTGCACTCGGGACTCTCCGGCCAAGGGGAGGTGACCCGATGACGACCTCCGCCTCCCAGGACGCCCAGTCGGCCGACCAGGCCGCCGCGGAACGCCGCCGCAAACGCAAGGAACGCGCCGCGAAGAGCCGTGCCCCCGAGCCGAAGAACATCGTCAGCGGCGCGGGCCAGCCCCTGGACGCGGGCGTGCGCCGCGAGTTGGAGGAACAACTCGGCCACGACCTGAGCGCCGTCCGCCTGCACACCGACCGCGACGCGGGCACACTCACCGACCTCCTCGGCGCGGACGCGGTGGCCGTCGGCCGGGACATCTTCTTCGGCGAGGGCAAGTACCAGCCGGGGACGGAGCAGGGGCGCGCGCTGCTTGCGCATGAGCTGCTGCACACCGTGCAACACCCGTTCACCAGTGGCGCGTTGACGGCGGGCCGCGACCTCGGCGCGGTGAGCTCCCCGCACCAGGCGGCCGAGCGCGCCGCCGAGGACACCGCGCAGGCCGTGGCCCGCGGCGAGCAGTCACTGCAGGTCGACCGGGAGACCGGCACGCCGGCGTGGATGCGGTACACCACCGTGCACGCCGACCGGAACCGGCTGGAGCAGCTGGACCCGGCCACGGTCGTCGACAGGCTCGCCAACACCGTCCTGCGCGCGCTGCGCACCGACCCGCACGACAGCGCGCAGCGTGTACGGGCCGTGCTTGCCCCGTTGTCGGAGGAGCTGCAGGAGCGGGTCCTCGACCGCCTCGAACACCGGCTGCCGAGCGCCGAGCACGACTTCGTCGTGGACCTCGTCGTGGAGATCGACGAGGAGGGGCAGGCCGAGAGCGAGACCACGGCACGGCAGCGCGCCCTGACCGCCCCGGCGGTCGAGGAGGACACGGCCGAGGACGTACGGGCGGAACGCGCGCAGGAGCAGGAGGAGGCCGAGCAGGAGCAGGCGCGCAGCGAACGGACGGGGCCCGCGCCGGGTCCGGAGAAGGAGGGCGCGGACGCGGACTCCGGGTCCGCGGCGGGCAGTACGCCGGAGAATGCGGGCGGGGCCATCCCGCAGGGCGGCGCGCCGGGCGCGGACTCCGGCAAGGCGCAGGACGAGAAGGAGTCCGACCCGCGTACCGGCGGCGATGCGTCGAGCCCCAAGGGCGACGGGGAGCAGCCCACTTCGCCCGCCGCGCAGTCGGAGCAGAAGGGCGGGGCCGCGGGACAGTCGGAGGGCCGGGCCGGGGAGAAGGCCGGGAAGCAGGAGGAGAAGCCCGGCGGCGGGAAGCAGGGTGAGAAGTCCGACGCGAAGTCGGGTGCTGACAAGAACGCCCAGAAGAAGGACGAGCAGAAGGGCCAGCAGGAGGGCAAGGGCAAGAAGGACGGCGACCGGGCAGGGGCGAAGGACGCCGACAAGAAGGCCGCCGAGCAGGCCGGTCAGGCCGAGGCGGGCGCGCGGGAGGCCGCGGAGAAGGAGGCCGCGAAGGAGCGCGAGAGCGCAGCGGCCGCCGAGGCGGCGAAGAAGGACGCGGCGGCACGGGACGAGGGCTCCGCCCGGATCGCGGGCAAGGACGGCCAACTGCCGGGCCGTTCCGGCACGTTGGACGGCGCCCGCGCCCAGGACCAGGAGGCCGAGGAGGAGCCGGAGTCCGAGACGCGGGGCGGCGACTCCGAGGTGGAGGTCGGGGGCGGCGAGGAGAGCGCCTGGGACATCAAGCTGAGGCCCGAGGACTTCCTGCCCGAGCAGGACCTCGACGTGTCGAACGTGCCGACGTCGGACCGGATGGACGAGTCCTCCGGCAGCGCGACACCGGCCACCCCGTCGTTCCCCGCTCCCGCGCCGACCAAGGCGGACAAGGTGCACGCGGCACGGGAGCAGGAGGACGAGGAGGACGCCGAGCGGGAGGCGGCCGCGGCGAAGGACGACCCGGGCACCGACGACTCCCCGCCGGTGCCGGGCGCCGAGGAGTCGGCGGCCGAGCAGTCCCGTCGTACGGAGCGGGAGCTCGACCCCGCGCAGAAGCCGGACCCGAAGCCCGGGCCCGGTGTGGCGTCCAAGGACCCGAAGCTGGGCGACGACCCGAAGGCGGGCCCGGTCGCAGCCGAGGCCAACGTGCAGGGGGCCGCGGACCGTTCGAAGGAGTCGGGCGGCGACACGGCCGAGAAGGCCGCCAAGGAGACCGCGAAGGACGAGAAGGGGACGGCCAAGTCCGGGCCCGGCGACAAGACGTCGGGGGGCGGCGAGAAGGACTCGGCGCAGTCCCGGTCCGACACCTCCGCCAAGGACTCCCCAGCGGACTCCGCCAAGCCCGGCGCGGAGGGCGACAAGGACACGTCCGAGCAGGGCGCGGCGGGCCCGACGAAGGCCGAGGAGTCGCCGGGCCCGCAGGACTCGAAGGGCCCGAAGGACCAGGAGTCCGGGGGCGGTTCGGGTACGGACTCGGGTACGGACTCGGGTACGGGTGCCGGCTCGGAGTCCGAGTCGGAGTCGGGCTCGGGCGGGGGTTCGGCGGAGTCCGAGGGTCCGGCTGGGGCCGGTGGTTCGACGAGCTCCGGCACGGGGGCGTCGTCGTCGCCCGAGCCGGCGTCGGGCGGTTCGGACAACTCCTCCAGCACGACCAACTCCCCGCCTGCGGAACAGAGTTCAACGACGCCCCGCACTACGGAGCCCCGCTCCTCCTCCCGTACGGAGAAGCCGAGCCCTCGGGCGCAGGCGCCGCGTACGGAGAAGCCCAAGGAGGAGGCGCCGCAGCCGGAGGCCAAGGCTGACGGTCCGGCCGGCGGGAAGGCGGAGTCCAGGGGCGGGGGCGGCGATCGCGGCGGCCGGGCTCCGGCGGCGGCACCCCGTGGCGGCGGTGGCGGCACGAAGGGCGGCGGCGGACCCAAGGGGGCCGGGGGGAAGGGCAAGAAGGCTGCCAAGGCGACCCCGAACCTGTCCGGCGTCTCGCCCGAGGAGGGCCTGTCCGCCGCGTCGAACCTCAAGCCGCATCAGGCGGTCGAGGCGATGGACAGCGTCGGCGGCGCCGTGGACAAGGACGTCGGCAAGGAGCACAAGCAGCTCGCGTCGAAGCCCCCGGCGATGGACCGCCCGACGGGTGCGCCGAAGACCCTGCACGGCAAGCCGGACTCCGAGGAGGCCGCGGAGTACAACAAGGACAAGGCGGCGCGCGCCGACGACGCCAAGGGCGAGAAGGCCGAGGTCAAGGGCGAGAAGAAGCCCGAGGGCAAGATCGAGGCCGAGGAGATGGAGGAGCCCGACTTCTTCGACCAGGTCGGGATGATGGCGGGCTACGCCCTCGGCTGGGTCGGCGAGAAGGTCGGCCTCGACATCTCGGCGGAGGACCTGGCGGCGCAGTTCGCCGGGATGCCGACCAAGGACGAGGCCATGAAGCAGGCGCAGAACGGCACTGCGCCCGGCGTCGACATGCAGGGCCAGGCCGACGACAAGGCCTCCGAGCAGGGCGGCAACACCGACGACAAGAGCCAGGAGGCCGCCGAGACCGGTGCGGACGACGCCGGCCGGAAGATGGGTGAGGACCAGGTCTACCCGGACGCTCCGAAGGAGCGGCTGGAGGGGAAGGTCCCCAAGGAGCAGGGCGGCAAGGCGCGCGTCGGCGGTGGCGGGGCCAACACCGGAGCCGTACCGCCCGAGGCGGCCTCGGAGGTCGCCGAGCACGAGCGGAAGCCGCAGTTCAAGAAGGCGCTGAGCGACGGCCGTCAGGACATGGGCAAGGGCCGGGAGAAGAAGGACCGGGACACCCGCAAGTCCGAGGAGAAGCACAAACGGCAGGTCGACAAGGAAGTCAAGTCCAACACCAAGGACCAGACGGCCAAGCGTGAAGGCGTACTGGACGACGTCGACAAACAGCGCACCGACTGGACCAAGGAGCAGGACGACGAGCTGAAGAAGCTCGGCACGAAGAAGACGGACCGGGAGAAGAAGGTCCGCGACGACGTCAAGAAGGAAGAGGAGAACACCGACAAGGACGTCGAGAAGGAGAAGGAGACCAGCGACAAGGACGTCAAGGACAAGGGCAAGAAGGCCGAGGAGGACGCGGAGAAGAAGAAGGACGAGAAGACCAGCGACTCCAAGAACTGGCTGTCCAAGGCGCTCGACTGGATCAAGGAACAGTTCATCGCGCTGCGGGACAAGATCGTAAAGATCATCAAGGACGCGCGCGATGCGATCGTCGGGGCGATCCAGAAGTTCAAGGAGACGGTCGAAGGCTGGATCAACGCTGCCCGCGAGGGCATCGTCGAGATGATCAAGAAGTTCATCGAGGACCTGATCGAATTCGTCATGTCCCTGGTGGAGGCGGTCATCGAAATCGCCCGCCGCATACGGAAGTTCATCACGGACCTGATCAACGCGGCGCTCGCCTTCGTGACCCGGCTCGCCAACGCGCTGAAGCAGATCATGAAGGATCTGCTGGAGTCGATCGCGAAGCTGCTGAGCGACATCCTGAACACGCTGAAGAAGATGCTCCTGGACGTCCTGAAGGCGTGCAAGGACGCATTGAAGGCAGTCCTCGACTTCGCGACGAAGTTCATCTCCGCGTTCGGCGAGTTCATGATGATCCTGGTCGACATCCTGTCGGACCCGGGCGGCTGGCTGAGCGGCGCGAAGAACTCGGCGTACGACGGTGCGAAGAACCACCTCTTCAACGAGGTGAAGAACGCGGTCAAGCAGTGGTTCAACGACAAGGTCAAGGAGATCACGGGCCTGACCGAAGCCGTCTGGAACAAGCTCATGAAGGGCGGCTGGACGGTCGAGAAGATCGCGAAGGAAGTGTGGGACGCGACCGTCCCCCAACTCCCCTTCATCATCGGCGAGATCGTCATCACCAAGGTCCTGGCGAAATTGATCCCCGGCGCGGGCTGGGGAGCGGCGATCCTCGAGGCGATCCAGGCGGCGATCGGCTCACTCGGCGAGATCCTGAAGGCGATCGGCGCGGTCATCACGTGGCTGAAGTCGGTACGCCAGGGCGGCGCGGGCGTCCTCTTCGCGAAGGCGATCGCGGCAGGAATCGTGGTCCTGCTCGAAATGGCCTACGAGTTGATCCTCAGCGGAATCGGCAAGTACGTCTCGAAGGTCGGCCAGCGCTTGAAGGGCGTGGCGGCAGGCCTGGGCAAGGACAAGGGCCCGGGCGGCGACAAGGGGAAGGACGGAGCGGGGGATCCGCCGGCGGGGAACAAGGGTGGGGACAAGGGTGGCGACAAGGACGCGCCCTCGTCGACGCCCCCGAAGACGCAGACGCAGACGCAGCCGACGAAGCCCCCGTCGAAGGTCCAGCCGCCGACAAAGCCGAAGGACAAGGACAGCCCCGGCAAGCCGAAGGACAAGGACGCCCCAGGAAAGCCGAAGGGCCAGACACCTCCGTCGAAGCCGAAGAACCAGCCGGGCCCGACCAAGCCCAAGGACAAGGACAAGGACAGGGACAAGGGCGCCCCGGGCAAGCCCCAGGACAAGAAGCCGACACCGGCACCGGGCAAGCCGAAGGACAAGGATGCGGAGTCCCCCTCCCCCAAGCCGACGAAGCCCAAGAACGACAAGACGGACGACAAGCCCGACGACAAGAAGAACGCCCCGAGCGACAAGACCACCAAGCCGACGCCCCCGTCCGCGAAGGACAGGAACGGCAAGCCGAAGGACAAGGACCAGCAGTCCGACAAGGACAAACAGGACACCAAGCCCACGCCGACCCCGAAGCCGAAGCCGGACCCGGCCAAGAAGGATGGGCCTGACGGCACGAAGAAGGACGAGAACAAGGGCAACGAGGACAAACGCCCGGACCCCAACAACAAGCGCCCTGACCCGGACTCCAAGAAGGACTCCGACTCCGACGGCAGCAACAAGAAGGACGCCGACGGGCCGGGCAAGAAGGACGGGGACGGGCCGGCGAAGAAGGATGGCCCCAACAACGGCGGAAAAAACAAGGACGAACCTGGGAGGCCGAAGACCAAGGAAGCAAAGGAGGAGAGAAAGAAAGAAGAAGAAGCCCAGGCACCTCCACTACCGCGAGTGCGTTTCCATATGGCGAATGGTGAAGTTCACACCCTCTCCTTCAACGGGCGGACGAAGAGTGCAGATCTTGTTGTGCACAGTTCGCCCGCCCTGTTGAAGAAGTTCTTCGACGACTGGGGCACGGAAATCTCGGGGATGGCCGACGGGGCGGAGAAGGACCGGCAGCAGCGTTCCCGGTCCGATGCGATGAACTCCGCAGGTCAGGTGGAGGCGATGCAGAACGCGATGTCTCCCCGCTACCCGAAGACGCACCGCACGACGCCCGTCGCCACGCGTGCGCTGCAGCACAGCTACGAGCGTCTTCGTGTGCAGATGGTCGATCTGGCCGAAGGCCTGGCGAAGCGCGACGCGAGCGATGACGAGCTGCCTCCGACGATCCTCCCGCCGTTCGCGGACGGGGTTCGGGCACCGAAGACGACCAGGGCCCACTATCTCCAGAAGAAGACACCGAAGGGCGAACCGGCCGGCAAGGCCCACCCAAACGATCCGCCAGGCTATGTGGCGGGCATGCGGGACTGGCCGGACGCGATCGTGAAGATGCATGTCATCACAGAGAAACTGGGCGGCCTCGCGGCCGCATCGAACCTGATCTTGGCGCCTTCCCGCGTGAACACTCGGTTCGAGGTCGAGATCGAAAGGGACGCCAATAAGGCGGCCCGCGATTCGGACACGTCGATGGTCTGGTATCTCGTCAACGTGGATTTCTACCCGGCTCCGAACGAGAACTTCCCGTCCAGCGTTTCCATGAAATGGGGCAAGTACAAGCGGGATGACGCGAACAAGAAGAAGTGGGAGGAAGGTCCGGTCGAAGGAAATTACAGCGAGCCGGTGCACCTCCCCCGCGCCCACTTCGGCGGCTTCGTCATCCGCGTGAACGACGAGTTCGAGTCCAAGACCCTCATACAGGAAGCTCTCGGCGACAGCTTCCCCGCGCAGGGCAAGAAGCGGCCCAGGCCGATGGCTCCCTCCCGATGGGCGAAAGCGGTGATCGACGGCGCGCCCTACTCGGATGCTGGAGACCTCATCACCCACCTCCGTAGCTTCGATGCGAAGGCCCCGAACCCGAATGAGTTGGGCAAGATATTGGCCGCGATACGGCTCCGGGACAAGGAGAGGCGACTTGACTTCACGAAGTAAGTTCTTGCGACTAGATCAGATGTACGGGGAGATGAAGTGCCAGGTCTGACCGACTGTGAAATGCGGCTGAGGAACTCCCTAGACGAACTGAATCAGAGTCCGCTGGTTCACGTCTATGATTCGGAGCCGGGCCGGGTCCGCGAAGAGATCGGTGATGCACAGGCCATGTTGGCCAACGCGCGCGCGTGGTACGGAGTCGATCTGGACGAGACGCTGGGGCGTTGCTTCATCCGATTCAACAAATTCGCGTGCTACTGGCGCATCGAGGACCCCAACATCGAGCTCTCCGGCGAGTTTCGTATCCGGCACTTCCTATCCACCATGGAGAACGAGCCACCCGAAGCGGACCGGGAGTCCGAGGCCGAGCAGCTTCTGTACTCCCAGTATCGTGTGCTGGACGACGCACCCTGGGGCGGAGCAGGAGATTTCGTAGCGCTGCGCATCCAGCCCGATGTCGCCAGCCCGGAGCTCTGGTACCACGATTTCCAGCAGAACGATCTGCTACTGGACCTGGATTACTGTGCGTACCTGGACGCTCTGGCGATCACCAAAGGCGTTTTGGGATGGCAGTACCTGTTCGCGGACGTATCCCTTCAGGACGAGGAACTCGGCACTTTCAAACAGGACCTGACGGATGCGATGACCGTGCTCCCCGACCTTTTCCCCGAGCACGACTATGGACCGCTCAAGGAGCGGCTCAGGGAGCGCATCCGATGAGTGACGCAGCCCGACGTGTCCCGCTGAACTCCCGTGCCCAGGAGCGCCAATGACCCGCTACGCCGACATCCCCAAACCCATCCGCTCCGGAATAGTCCTCATCGACCCGGAACTCGGCACGCCCCAGCGCGTGATCGTCCTGCAGTTCAACCCGGACACGCTGGAGCGGAGCCTCTCCCCGCAGACCGCCGGGAGTGGCGGGGACTCCGGCGGGGGCGGGGCCGGGTCCGGCGATCGGAACGAGGCGTTGCGGCTCAAGGGCCCCGCCGCCGAGACCTGGAAGTTCACCGCCGAGATCGACGCCACCGACCAGTTCGAGATCGCCGCGCCCGACGGGATTCACCCTCAACTCGCGGTGCTCGAGATGCTGGTGCAGCCGACCTCTGCTCAACTCCGGGAAGCCAGCCGGCAGTCGAAGAAGGGGACCATCGAGATCAGTCCGATCGAGATGCCGCTGACCCTCTTCACCTGGGGGAGCAAGCGCGTCATGCCGGTGCGGCTGACCGAGCTCTCCATCAACGAGTCGGCGTTCGACGTCAACCTCAACCCGATCAGAGCGAGTCTCAGCATCGGGCTGAAGGTGCTGACGGTCAGCGATCTGCCGCTCGGGCATCGCGGTGCCGAGCTGTACTACGCGCATCTCGCGCAGAAGGAGCGCCTCGCCGGTGCCGCGCGCACGGCCGGGCTCGGGACGCTCGGGCTCAACTCCGGGCACATAGGCGCAGGAAGGGGCTGACGGACACAGCATGAGCAGCAGCATCGGCGGCATCGAGCCCTACGAGAGCGCCCTCGACGCGATACCCGGGGCGCACCCGTACCCCCGCACCAGCCGCTACCACGACGCCGAGATCGGTGTGCATCGGCTGGCCGACGGGACCGAGGTGCGGTACGCCAAGCGGCGGTTGCTGCCGCCGATCGAGGAAGCGGCCGAGGACACGCAGCCGCACACCGTCAGCACGGGTGAGCGGCCCGATCTGCTCGGGCAGCGGTATTTCGGCGACCCGGCGCAGTGGTGGCAGATCGCCGACGCCAACCCCGTACTCGACCCGCGCGAACTCACCGACGAGCCCGGGCGGCAGGTCGACATTCCGCTCGCCGGTAACTTCCCCCGAGGGGACGGCCGTGGCTGAGATCCCCGTCGGGCGCGGGCCCGTTCACGTCACGCTGCACATGGGGCCGCAGCTCGCCCGCCCCGTGCCCGCCGAGGTGGCGGAAGCGCTGCTCTCCGCGCAGATCACCGCCACCGCAGGGGAGCGGAGCGGCTTCCAGCTCGCCTTCGACCTGACCAAGAACGGCATCATCAGCAAGACCCTTCTCCCTCAAGGGTTCTTCGATCCCAAGACTCGGCTCATCGTCACCGTCACCGTCCGCGGCACGCCCGAAGTGCTCTTCGACGGGCTGATCGTGCGGCAGGAGGTCGGGGCCAGCAACCAGCCGGGGCACTCCACGCTGACCGTCACCGGTGAGGATCTGACGCTCGCCATGGATCTGCAGGAGCGGACCGACAAGTACCCGAACCTGCCGCCCTCGCAGCGGGTGCTCAGCATTCTGCGGCGGTACTCCGGGTACGGCATCCGGCCCGATGTGTACGCCGAGAAGGTTTCCCAGCCGCCGCGCGAGAACCTTCGCGTGCACTACCAGACCGGCACCGATCTGCAGTACATCACCGAGCTGGCCAAGGCCAACGGGTATGTGTTCTACCTTGAGCCCGGGCCCAACCCCGGGCAGTCCTCCGCCCGTTGGGGCCCCGAGGTCCGCGTCGGCACGCGGCAGCACGCGCTCAACGTGAACATGGACGCCAACTCGACCGTCGACCAGCTGACGTTCGCGTACGACGGGACCGCGCGGGAAGAGCCGCAGGCGCGCTGGCAGGATCCGGGGACCCGGCAGTCCACGCCGCTCCCCCAGCCGTCGATCAGCCCGCTGCGGCCGCCGCTCGGCAGGCGGCCGACGCCGGCGCTGCGGCAGCGCAGGCTGCCCGGCACCGCCAAGTACCAGCCCGAGCAGGCCGAGGCCGAACTCCTCGCCCGGGCGGCCACCTCCGCCGACGTGATCTCCGGCTCCGGTTCCCTCGACGTCAACCGGCACGGGTATCTGCTGCAGCCGCGCCAGCTCGTCGGCGTGCGCGGGTCCGGGCGGGCGTACGACGGGGACTACTACGTGAAGTCCGTGACGCACGTCCTCCGCCCGGGGTCGTTCCAGCAGAACTTCACCCTCAGCCGGGAGGGGTTGGAGGCGCGCAGCGCCTACGTACGGCCGTAACAGACCCACACCAGACGCACCGCCGCACACACCAGGAGCACACCGGACATGCCCGCAGCCAGCAACCGTCATCTCGGCAAGTTCCGCGGCCGGGTCGTGGACAACAACGATCCGCTGCACATCGGCCGGGTCACCGTCGAGGTCCCGGACGTGCTCGGCGACGAGCCGTCGACCTGGGCGCTGCCCTGTCTGCCGTTCACCGGGCCGCAGGCGGGACAGTTCGTGGTGCCGTCGCCGGGGGCCGGGGTGTGGGTGGAGTTCGAGCAGGGGGACCCGAGTTTCCCGATCTGGACGGGGTGTTGGTACGGGGAGCAGGACGAGTTGCCGGCGGACGCGCGGCGGCTCGTGCAGCCCGACTCGCAGGTGAAGCCCGTGGTCGTGCAGACGCCTGGCGAGCACAAGATCGTGATGAGTGATCCGGCGGGTCCCGACGAGGGAATCCTGCTGCAGGCGAAGGGCGGGGCGTACATCCGGATCACCGAGGAGACCGTGGTGATCGCCAACGGGGCCGGGGCGAAGATCACGCTCCGGGGAGACGAAGTCGTGATCAACGACGGCCAGTTCAACATCGCGGCGAAGCGATAGAGACGGGGGACGAAGAGACGTGTCCGGGATATCCGGGAATCTGCTCGGCGCCGGTGCGGTGGTCGGCTGTCCGCACGGCGGGCGGGCCACGGCGGCGCCGGGGAACACGGCCGTACGCATCGACGGCGCCCCCGTGGCGACCGCCGCGCACCCGTTCACGGTCACCGGCTGCCCGCACACCGTCGACGGGGTGCCGTCGCCGTGCGTGACGGTGCGCTGGACCGCCGGGGCGAGCGGCGTGACCGTCGACGGCGTCGCGGTGCTGCTCGACACCTCGGCGGGACAGTGCTTCACGGCGGCGTCCGTGCCGCAGGGGCCGCCCGTCGTCCACAGTGCGCAGCGAGAGGTGAGCGTCCGATGAGCACCCCAGGCCGAGCCCGTGACGCTCGTACCCGCGTACGCAGCGACTGGGCCTTTCCCTTCCGCGTCGACCGGCGCGGGCGTACCGCGCACGCCGACCACGACGCGCACGTACGCGATCTGATCGAGCAGGTGCTGTTCACCAGCCCGGGCGAGCGGGTGATGCGGCCCGACTTCGGCTGCGGGCTGCTCGATCTGGTCTTCGCGCCCACCAGCCCCGAGCTGACCAGCACGTTGGAGCTGTCCGTGCAGGCGTCGCTGCAGCGCTGGCTGGGCGAACTGATCGAGGTGGAGGCCCTGGACGTGTCCGGTGAGGAGAACGTCGTACGGGTGAGTCTGGCGTACTCCGTACGGGCCACGGGGTCCGTGCGGGACGAGGTCTTCGAGGGGAGGGCCGCGGCGTGACCGGCGCGACCACTGAGCAGGCCGGCGCCCACCACGCCGGGACGAACCGTCGGGCGCGGATCAGGGCGGCGCAGCTGAACGGCGTCGACGCGGTCGAGGTGAGCGACGACGGGCTGATCCTGACCGTCACGTTCCTCGGCAAGGCGCCGCACGGGCTGTGCGCGGAGAACATCCGGATCGACGGCGGCCGGCGGATCACCGGCATCACGGCCGTGGACATCAGCGTGGAGCGGGAGGAGGACCCGGAGCTCGACGACCGGCTGTACGTCACGGTCGACAAGGCGGGCGACACGTCCCCGTACACGCTGTCGGTCGTCGAGACCGACCCGTACGGGCGGCCGGGCGACGTGCCGTTCCGCGGGTTCGAACAGCGGTACCACAGCGCCGAGTTCCGCTTCCGGCCGGACTGCCCGACGCCGTTCGACTGCAAGGAGCAGCCGTACGAGGAAGAGCCCGGGTTCCCGGACGCGCCCGTCGTCGACTACACGGCGCGCGACTACGACACGATCCGCAAGCTGCTCCTCGACCGGCTCGCGCTGACCACCCCGGACTGGGTGGAGCGCAACCCGGCCGACCTGGGCATGACGCTGGTGGAGCTGCTCGCGTACACCGGGGACCAGATCAGCTACCAGCAGGACGCGGTGGCGACGGAGGCGTATCTCGACACGGCGCGGCGGCGCGTCTCCGTGCGGCGGCACGTGCGGCTGATCGACTACGCGATGCACGACGGGCAGTCGGCCCGCGCGTACGTGGCCGTGGAGACGGTCGGGGAGCACACGCTGCTGCCGGGCACGTACCGCTTCGCGTCGGTGGACGTGCGGTCCCTGGACCCGCACGACCGGCCCGAGCCCGGCACCGTCATCGACGACGCCGACCTGGCGGACCTGGACGAGCGGGGCTCGGTCGAGGTGTTCGAGCCGGTGGCCGTCGACGAGCCGCTGCGGCTGCGGGCGGCGCACAACGCGATCCGGCTGTGGACGTGGGGCGGCGACGTGTGCGCCCTGCCGAAGGGCGCGACGGCGGCGACGCTGCGGGACGCGTGGCGCGACCCGGAGACCTGCACGGAGCGTCAACTCGACCTGTGTGCCGGTGACTTGCTGATTCTGGAGGAGGTCAAGGGGGCGCGGACGGGCACGCCGGGCGACGCCGACCCGGGCAGGCGGCAGGTGGTGCGGCTCACGTCCGTCACGCCGGGGCTCGACCGGGTCGAGGACCAGCCGGTCCTGGAGGTGACGTGGGCGGCCGAGGACGCGCTGCGCTTCCCGCTGCGGCTCACGGCCCTCGGCGGGCGGGACTGCGAGCCGGTGGAGGACGTGACCCTTGCACGCGGCAACGTCTGCCTGGTGGATCACGGCCGGACCCTGAACTGGTGCGGCGACGGCCTCACGGAAACCGTCACCGTCCCGCACGACCCGGCGGTGGCCGGGGACTGCGCGCCGCCCGGCTTCGGCTGCCCCGACGCGGACGCGGGCAACGCGCCCGGCAGGCTCGTCAACTCCCTGACGGACAAGGCGGATTGCGGCGAGCGGATCACCGCGGACGACGTGCGGGAGTTGTTCGACGTGGTCGGGGACGCGGCCGTCACCCGGGCCGGGATCGGTCTGGAGCGGGCGGGCACGCGCGAGGAGCGGGTGGTGCCGGGCACGGCGTACGCGCAGGCCGCGGCGCTCCGTACGCTGCTCGCCCAGTCGGTGTATCCGGGGATCGTGCCGCGGTTCCGGCCACGTCTGTCCCGCTCCCCCGTCGCGCAGGTCGGCCCGTACCCGGATCCGGCGCTGGTGGCCGCGGGGCAGGCGGACCGGCTCGCGGCGATCCCCGGCCGGGTGCGGCAGCGCCTTGTGGAGCTGTGGCGGAGCGCGCGGGACAGCGACGGGCTCGGGGACGCGGAGATCGACGAGCTGACCGTGGTGTTCGGCCTGAAGGTCGTCGAGCGGTTCGAGCTGCGCCGCCATCCGGTGCGGGCGCTGCGTGAACTCCTGCACCGCGAGGACCAGTTGCTGGCGCAGAAGCGGCGCCGCCTGGAAGTCCTCACGGCACGGGCGCGGGCGGGCACGGTGCTCGACGGGCCCATCGCCTGGGAGATCGCGCACAGTTGGGGCCCGGCGTACGCGGCGGGCCTGCACCCGGACGAGCCGGTGCTGCGCGGCCCGGCGAGCGCCGCCCTCGACCAGGACCCGCGGCGCGCACTGCCCGCCGTACGGGTGCACGACGGGGAGCACGTGTGGGAGCCGCGCCGGGACCTGCTCGGCTCCGGGCCGCGGGACCGGCACTTCGTGGGCGAGCTGGAGGACGACGGCCGGCTCGCGCTGCGCTTCGGCGACGGGGTGCACGGCGCGCGGCCCCGGCCGGGGGCCCGCCTGGAGCTGCGGTACCGGCTCGGCGGCGGCACGGGCGGCAACGTGGGCGCGGAGGCCGTCAACCATCTGGTGGTCTGCCGTGACCCGGACGCCACGGAGCAGCCGCCGGTGGCGGGCGTGCGCAACCCGCTGCCCGCGACGGGCGGCACAGAGCCCGAACCGGTCGAGCAGGTACGGCAGTTGGCGCCGCTCGACCTTCGGCGGACCCGGCTGCGGGCAGTGACGGCGGAGGACTACGCGGCCCTCGCGGCGGGCCTGCCCGGCGTGCAGCGCGCGGCGGCGGAGATCCGCTGGACGGGCAGCGTGCAGGAGGCGCACGTCGCGGTCGACGCGTACGGCACCGGCACGCCGTCGCCGGAGCTGCTCGACGCGGTGGCGCACTCCCTGGAGGCGTACCGGCGGATCGGGCACGACCTGGTGGTGGGTCCGGCGCGGACGGTGCCGCTCGACGTGGCGCTGACGGTGTGCGCGCTGCCGGGGCATCAGCACGGGCAGATCCTCGCCGAGCTGTACCGCGTGCTCGGCGCCGGGCGGCTGCCCGACGGCAGGCTCGGCTTCTTCCACCCGGACGCGCTGACGTTCGGCGAGCCGGTGCGGCTCAGCCGTCTCGTGGCCGTCGCGGCGGCGGTGCCCGGCGTCCGGAGCGTACAAGTGACCCGGCTGAAGCGGCTGTTCCACGAAGAGCGCGGAGAGAGGGAGGACGGGGTGCTGCGGCTCGGCCCGCTGGAGATCGCCACCTGCGACAACGACCCGGACCGGCCGGAGAACGGCCTTCTGGAGATCACCTTGGGGGGTGCCCGATGAGCGACGCCTGCTCCTGCGGCGGCGCGTGCGCCGCCGGCGGTCACGACGAGCGGCGGGCCCCCGTCGCCCCGCACAACCCGCCCGGCCGCACGGCCCTGGACTACCGGGTGGGGACGTACGGCTCGTTCCTGGCCGCGCAGTTGGACCGGCTGGCCTCGCCCGCGTACCCGGCGCTCGCGGGGCTCACGGTGCGGACGCCGGACGACCCGGCGATCGGGCTGCTCGACGCCACGGCGGTCCTCGGGGACCTGCTGACGTTCCACTCGGAGCGGATCGCCGACGAGGCCTATCTGCGGACCGCGAACGAGCACCGCTCGCTGGTGCTGCTCGGCCGCCTGGTCGGGCACCGGCCGCGGCCCGGGGTGGCGGCCTCGACGCATCTCGCGTACCGCCTCGACCGCGATCCGCGGGCCGAGTCGCTGCAGGTGCTCGTCCCGGCCGGGGCGCGCAGCCACAGCGTGCCCGCGTCGGCCGACGAGGACGCGCAGACCTTCGAGACCGCCGAGGACCTGACGGCCCGCTGGGACTGGAACGAGCTGAAGGTGCGCCGCCGCAGGCCCGCCCTGCTCACGCCCGAGGACCTGGAGCGGCGCTCCGAACTGTTCGTCGAGGGCACGGCGACCCAGCTGCAGACCGGCGACCAGCTGCTCTTCGTCTTCGGCGAACAGGCGGGCGGCGTACGGGTGTTGAAGCCGGTGGCGCGGGTGCGCGTCGACCGGGACGACGACGTGACGGCGCTCGCCCTGCCCGGCTCGGCGCCGCCCACCCTGAAGGAGCTGGTCGACGAGGCGCTGCGCTGGATCGCCGCGCCGCAGGGCCCCGGCGAGCCGGGCGAGGAACCCCCGACGCCTCAGGTGCCGAACCCGCGGCCGGTCAGCCGGTACATCGAGGACTTCGAGGAGCAGGTCCTCGCCCCGCTCCGCGCGTCCCTGCCGTCGGCGGGCACCCCGGAGCGGTTCGCGGCGCGCCTGGCGGGCCCGGTGGCGCGGCTCGGCGAGGCGCAGGTCCTCGCCGGGGCGTACGAGGATGTCGCGGCCTGGTTCGGGCAGCTGGAGGCGGTGCTCGCCGAACTCGCCGAGCGGGCCCTGGAGTTGGCGCCGTCGCAGCCGGTCGACGAGGAGGAGAAGCCGGGCCCCGCGCAGCCCGCCGACCCGCTTGCGGCGCTCGGCCGGCTGCTCCCGGCGCTGCGGGGCCCGGCGGCGACTCGCCGCGGCAGTACGGCTGCCGGTGCCCCGGGCGCCGATCCCGTACGGCTGCTCGCCGCGCTGCATCCCGAGCTGCGCGGGCCGTTGCGGCGGGCGTGGCAGGGCGTGAAGGCGCCCGCGGCGGGGCCTCAACTCCTGCGCGCCGTATGGGCGATGCGGGCGCGGGCGACGCCGTTCGGTGCGACCGCGCCGCTGAAGCCGGTGCAGGACGACCGGGGCCGGGTGGTGCGCACCGCGGACTGGCCGCTGACCGGGGCGGTCCTCACGTCGATGCGGGTCGTGTTCGACACGTCGGGGAAGGTGCCGGAGAAGGCGGAGTTCCAGTACGTCGAGGGCTCGGGCTCGGACCAGCGGTCGGAGAACCTGATCGGCGCGCAGCCCGTGGAGTTCCCGCTCGGCCCCGGGCGCGTGCAGCTGTCGGCGCGGGCCGGGCAGGACCGGGAGCTGAGCTGGCTGGGGCGGCGCCCGACCGACTCGCAGGAGCCCGGCGTCACGGCCCGGCTGCTGCCCGGACTGCCCGAGCGGGGCCTGTTCGTGTCCCGGCCGGACGACGACGGCACGGTCCAGGTGCTCCTGCACAACGGCAGTTCGGCGCCGCACACGCTCAGGCCGGGCGAGACACGGCAGTTCACGCAGGGCGAGTACGAGGTGACGGTCGCGTACACGGTGGCCAGTACGCCCGCGCACGTGGAGATCGTGATCGCGTCGAAGCCGGAGCCGCTGAACCGGAACGTGCTGCAGCTGGACACCGTGTACGACCGGATCACGGTGGGCAGTTGGGTGGCGGTCGAGCGGCCGCGCAAGGGCAAGGACGTCAAGGACGGCGGCATCCCCGGCGACCCGAAGCTGTCGTTCGTGACGACGCAGGTCAAGGAGGTGCGCACGGCCGCGTACACCCAGTACGGGATCACCGGGCGCGGCACCGAGCTGGTCCTCGCCGACCCGTGGCTGGACGAGCACGACGTCCTCCTGTCGCACATCAGGGACGCCACGGTGCACGCGGCGGGCGAACCGCTGCGGATGGCGGACGAGCCGCTCGGCGAGGACGTGCACGGCAACGAGGTCGAACTCGCCGAGCTGTACGAGGGGTTGCAGCCGGGCCGCACGCTCATCGTGTCCGGCGAACGCAGCGACGTGCCGGGCGCGACCGGGGTGGAGGCCACCGAGGTCGTCGTCATCGACCGGGCGGACGCCGTCGCCGACCCGCTGCCCGCGGGCGGGCGGCCGCACACCCGGCTCACGCTCACCACGGACCTGGCGTACCGCTACCGCCGGGAGACCGTGAAGATCCTCGGCAACGTGGTGGCGGCGACGCACGGCGAGAGCCGGGACGAGCCGATCGGCAGCGGCGACTCGGACCGCACGAACCAGACGTTCGCCCTGTGGCAGTCGCCGCTGACGTGGCTCGCCGCCGACAACCCCCTGGGCGCCACCCCGGTGCTCGAGGTGCGGGTCGACGGGGTGCTGTGGCACGAGGTGGACAGCCTCGCCGGACGCGGCCCGCGCGAGCGCGTGTACATCACCGGGTCCACGTCGGACGGCCGTACGACGGTGACGTTCGGGGACGGCGTGCACGGCGCGCGGCTGCCCGGCGGGCACGAGAACGTGCGGGCCCGCTACCGGTTCGGCACCGGCCGGGCCGCGAACGTGGCGTCGGACCGGATCACGCAGGCCGTGACCCGCCCGCTCGGCGTCACCGCGGTCACCAACCCCCTTGCCGCGAGCGGCGGTTCGGACGCGGACGGGCCCGCCCTCACCCGCCGCACGGTGCCGCTCGCGGTGGCGGCGCTCGACCGGCTCGTCTCCCCCGTCGACTACGAGGACTTCGCCCGCTCCCGCGCCGGGATCGGCCGGGCCTCGGCGCGCGAGCTGTACGACGGCCGGCGGCGCCTCCTGCACGTCACGGTGGCGGGCACGGACGACGTGCCGATCGCCGACGACGCGGACGTGCTGCGGGCGCTCCGGTCCTCCCTCGCGGAGTACGGGGACCCGCGGCTCGCGGTGCGGGTGGACGTGCGGGAGCTGGTGCTGCTGTTGCTCGCCGCGCGCGTGAAGGTCGCACCCGACCACACCTGGTCGGTGGTGGAGCCCCGCCTGCGCCGCGCCCTGTTGCGCCGACTCGGCTTCGAGGGGCGGGAGTTGGGGCAGCCGGCCGCCCTGTCGGAGGTCCTGGCGACGGCCCACTCGGTGCCGGGCGTGGACTACGTGGACGTCGATGTGTTCACGGGCGTCCCCGCGTCCGCGACGCCCGCGGAGCTCCTGGACATCGTCCGCGACCCGGGCGAGCCCCGCGCCGCGGTCCCGGCGCGCACGGCGGCGTACGACGAGCGGGTGCACACGGTGCGCGAGGAGGGCGGCGAGACCCTGTCGTCGGTCTGCGAACGGTACGGCCTGCCGCTCGCCGAGCTGCTGCGCCTCAACCCCGACATCACCGACACGCGTCCCCTGCGGAAGGGCCGCACGGTGTACGTGTTCCGCGGGATCCGCCCCGCCCAACTGGCGCTGCTCTCACCGCAGGCCGCGGACTCGCTGATTCTTACGGAGGTCAAGTGATGTACCTGGACAGCCAGTTCGTACCGGAGGTCGTGTGATGTCCAGGGAACCGGACGGGCTCGCGGAGCTGCTTCCGCAGTGGCACCGGCTGCGGGACGCCGAGAACACAGCGCAGGGAGAGCCGCTGCGGGCACTGCTCGCGGTGATGGCGGAACAGCTGGACCGGGTCCGGGACGGCGTGGAGCAGGGCTACGAGGACCTGTTCGTGGAGACGGCCGCGCCGTGGGTGCTGCCGTACCTCGGGGACCTGGTGGGCCACCGCTCGCTGCCCGGGTACGAGCGGGTGCTCACGACCGGCCTGAAGGGCTCGGGCCCGGCCGCGCTCGCGCAGGCGCTCGCACCGCGCGCGGACGTGGCGGCGACGGTCGCGCACCGGCGCCGCAAGGGCACGCTGCACCTGTTGGAGGAGATCTCCGCGCAGGTCGCGGCCTGGCCCGCGCGGGCCGTCGAGCTGTCCCGGCTCGTCGCGCACCAGCAGCCGGTGAAGCTCCTCGCCGACGGCGCCCCGCACCGGTCGGCGCGCGGCCGCCTGGTCGACGTACGGGACGGCGCCGAACTCGACCTGGCGGGCGGCCCGTTCGGGTCGACGGCCCGGACGGTGGACGTGCGCCGCGCCAACTCCGCGCGCAGTCAGGGGAGTTCGAGCCCGGCCGGGGTGGCGCTGTTCGTGTGGCGGCTGAAGGCGTACGCGCTGACGCAGTCGCCCGCGTACTGCATCGACCGGGCCCGGAACCTGTACACGTTCTCGATCCTCGGCAACGACAGCCCGCTGGTGACGAAGCCGGTGCCGGAGCCGTCGGCGACGCACATCGCGACGCTCGACAACGTCCCGGCGTTCATCCGCCGCCGCCAGCTGCACGACCGGCTCGCCGACTACTACGGCCCCGGCAAGAGCTTCGTGATCCGGCGCGACGGCGAGGACCGGCCGGTGCCGATGTCGGACATCGTCGTCGCGGACCTGTCGGACTGGCGGTACCGGCCGAAGCGCGGGCAGGTCGCCGTCGACCCGGAGCTCGGCCGGATCGCCTTCGGCTCGCGCTCCGCGCCCCGCCAGGGCGTGTGGGTCGACTGCCACTACGCGTTCGGCGCGGACATGGGCGGCGGCGAGTACGAGCGGGACCGGCCCGAGCGCCCCGACGCGGAGTTCTACCGGGTCGGCCCCGACCAGCCGTACCAGCGGATCATGGACGCCTACCGGGCCTGGCAGCACGACCGCAGGGCCGGGCGGTGCGGGCCCGAGGGCATCGTGGAGATCACGCACAGCGGCGCCTACCAGGAGCAGCTGGACTTCGACCTGGACCCGGGCGACCGGTTCGAGCTTCGGGCGGCCGAGGGTGCGCGGCCGGTGATCCGGCTGCTCGACTGGTACAGCAACCGGCCCGACGCGCTGAACATCCGCGGCCTCGCGGAGGACTGCGCACCCGGGGAGCGGCCTCGGGTCACCCTCGACGGGCTGCTCGTCGCGGGCCGCGGCATCAACGTGACCGGCCCGGTCGGCGCGGTCGTCGTACGGCACTCGACTCTCGTACCCGGCTGGTCACTCGAGCCGGAGTGCGAGCCGCACTCGCCGGAGGAGCCCAGCATCGTCCTGGAGCGCACCACGGCCTGCCTGCAGGTCGAGGACAGCATCCTCGGCACGATCGAGGTGATCGGCGACGAGGTGTCCGAGGACCCCCTCGACATCCACATCCGCGACAGCATCCTCGACGCCACGGGCAGCGACCGCGAGGCCCTGTCCGCCCCGGACTGCCGGCACGCGCACGCGGTCCTGCACCTGCACCGCTCCACGGTCGTCGGGGAGGTGCACACGCACGCCGTGGAGATCGCCGAGAACTCCGTGTTCACCGGGCGCCTGCACGTGGCCCGGCGCGGCATCGGCTGCATCCGCCACTCGTACGTGCCGCCCGGCTCCCGCACCCCGCGCCGGTACCGCTGCCGGCCCGACCTGGTGGGCCCGTCTCCGGAGGAGGTGGCGCGGGTGCGCCCGCTGTTCGTCTCCGAGCGCTACGGGACGCCGTGGTACGGGCAGTTGGCCGACCGGTGCGCCGAGGAGATCCGGCGCGGCGCGGACGACGGGGCGGAACTGGGCGCGTTCCACGAGCTGTACCGCCCGCAGCGGGAGGACAGCCTGCGCGCCCGGCTCGCCGAGTACGTGCCCGCGGGCACGGACGCCGGGATCTTCTTCGTGACGTGAGCACAGCTCTGGGGCGCGAGCGCTGCTCTCGCTTGGGGGCGTTGCTCTCGGGCGCGAGCGCGGCTCTCGGGGGCGGGCATTGCTCTCGGGCGCGAGCACTGCTCTCGGAGGCGAGCAGCGCTCTCGGGTGCGGACGCCGCTCTCGGAGGCGAGCACGGCTCACCGCCGGGAGCACCGCTCACGCCGGGGAGCACAGCTCAGGCCCAAGAGCACCGCTCACGCCCGGGAGCACCGTTCACGCCGAAGAGCACGGCTCGCACCCAAGAGCACCGCTCACGCCCAAGAGCAGCACCGCTCAAGCCCCACCCGCCCGCGCACACCCGCCCACCGACTTCACGACCCGCACTTTCCGAACCAGGGGGACCCCCTTCATGCACGCTGACCTCTCCCGCTCGACGTTCCGGCCCGACCGGCACTACTCCGCGGTCCTCGCCCAGCAGGGCCGTGTGCAGTTGGACGCCGACGCCAACGAGCAGGCCGCGATCCAGCTCCACCAGGCCCGTACGCTCGCCGCCGACCTGATCGGGCGGCACGGCGGGCCGCGCGAGAACGCGGGCTTCCACATCCACTTCCCGGGCGACAACCGGGAGATCGACGACCTGGAGATCCACGGCGGCCGCTACTACGTCGACGGCATCCTCTGCGACGCCGACCGGCCCACGGCGGGCGACGCGGTCCCGGACGAGGGCGAGGAGGACGCCGAGGCGCCGCCCGCAGGACCGAAGGTCTGGCACTACTGGGACCAGCCCGACGCGTACCGCGACCCGGAGCGGCCCGGCGACCGGCTGCCGACCACGTACCCGTACGTGATGTACCTGAAGGTGTGGGAGCGGGCCGTGACGGCCGTCGAGGACCCGGCGCTGCGGGAGGTCGCGCTCGGGGCGACGCTGACGGACACGGCGGCCCGCGCCAAGGTCGTCTGGCAGGCCCTGCCACTGCCCGCGACGCAGCTCGACCTCGACGACCCGGACGGCGCGGACCCGGCCGAGGTGCGCTCGGCGTTCGAGAAGTGGGCGCGGGAGCAGGCGTCGACGGCCCGGTTCGCGGCGCGGGCGCGGCGACCGGAGCACGCCGACGAGGACCCGTGCCTGGTCCGGCCGGAGGCCCGGTACCGGGGGCCGGAGAACCAGCTGTACCGGGTGGAGGTGCACGAGGGCGGCACGGCGGACGAGGCCACGTTCAAGTGGTCGCGGGAGAACGGCTCGGTGGTCTTCCCGGTGGAGGAACTCGACGGCACCTGGGTCGAGTTGGCGTCGCTCGGGCTCGACGACAAGCTGGACCTGGACGTCGGCGACCTGGTCGAGTTCGGGGACACCGCGTACGTGTCGCGGCTGGAGCCGCTGCCGCTGCTGCGGGTGGAGGAGCTCGACCTGCCGGGCCGCCGGGTGCGGCTCTCCGGCGAGCCGGACGCGCGCGTGGGGCGGCGCCCGGAGCTGCACCCGTTCCTGCGCCGCTGGGACCACCGCGAGGGCGTGCGCCGCAAGGGCCGTACGGCGGGGCTGCGGGGCGGGGCCGTGCGGGTGGAGGAAGGCACGTGGCTGCCGTTGGAGGACGGGGTGGAGGTGTACTTCGAGAAGGGCGGCCGCTACGCCACGGGCGACTACTGGACGGTCGCCGCGCGCACCGCGACCGGCGATGTGGAGTGGCCGGTGAACGCCGCCCGCAAGCCGCTGTTCGTGCGGCCGGCGGGCATCGCGCGGCACTACGCGCCGCTGGCGCTGGTCAAGGGCGAGCAGGAGCCGGTGGATCTGCGGCTCGCGTTCAGCGCGCTCGCGACCCGCAGCATTCCGCACGCGAGCGACGCGGAGCTCGCGGCGGAGGCGCAGGCGCGGGACGAGGAGTACGCGGCGGAGAACGCCGCGCCGTCCGGCATGAGCAGGTCGGAGACGACGGCGGCCGCGGAGGCGGCGGTCGACGAAGGGGGGCTGTGATGGCGAAGCCGCTGTCGGCGGGGAAGCTGGTGGAGGTCCTGCGAGCCGAGGGCCTCACGGTCCACGAGGTGCGCAACTGGCGCCGCCACAACCGGAATGCGAAGGGCCCGTGGGGTCCGGTGAACGGGGTGATGATCCACCACACGGCATCGTCGGGCACGGAGGGCTCGGTGAACCTCTGCTACGAGGGCCGGGCGGGCCTGCCGGGTCCGCTGTGCCACGGTGTGATCGACAAGAAGGGCGAGGTGCACCTGGTCGGCAACGGCCGCGCCAACCACGCGGGCCTCGGCGACAACGACGTGCTGCGGGCGGTGGTGAACGAGTCCCGGCTGCCCGCGGACAACGAGGCGAACATCGACGGCAACCGGCACTTCTACGGCTTCGAGTGCGTCAACCTCGGCAACGGCAAGGACGAGTGGCCGGCCGCGCAGAAGGAGGCGATCGAGCGGGTGTCGGCGGCGATCTGCCGGGCGCACGGCTGGACGGAGCGCTCGGTGATCGGGCACAAGGAGTGGCAGCCGGGCAAGATCGATCCGCGTGGTTTCACCATGGACGGCATGCGCAAGCGGATCGCGGAGCGGCTGCGCGGCGAGGGCGGCAAGGACCCGATGCCGAAGCCCGAGCCGAAGCCGCGCCCCAAACCCCAACAGCCCGCCGGTTACGCCGAGTTCCCCGGCAGCGGCTTCTTCCACGTCGGCCAGGTGCACCCGGTGATCGAGGCGATGGGCGAGCGCCTGGTGGCGGAGGGCTGCAGCCGGTACGAGGTGGGGCCGAGCCCGGAGTGGACGGACGCGGACCGCAGGTCGTACCAGGCCTGGCAGCAGCGGCTGCGGTTCAAGGGCAAGGACGCGGACGGCATACCGGGGAAGGTGAGCTGGGACCTCCTGAAGGTCCCGAAGCCGCGCCGCTGACCGCACGACGGGTGCTGGGCGAGGGCCGCCTCCCCTGCCCAGCACCCGCGTCGAAGGGTCAGGCGTTCATCTCGTACGCCCCGGACAGTGCCTCCACCCGGTCCCACACGCGGGCCGAGCGGGACGCGTCGACGGCCGGGCGGCGGACCGCGCCGAGCGCCCAGGTCTGCTGCGCCTCGGTGGCGGAGTCCTTGCCGTGCAGCTCGACGGCGTGCGCGGAGAAGTCCCGGACGAGGACGGCGAACAGCTCGTCCAGGACGTCGGCGTCGACCTCGGTCAAGGCGGCCTGTTCCAGGACGAGTTGGGCGTGCACGACGAGCGCGAAGAGCTGGCCGACGGCGAGCAGCAGGTCGAGGTCGCGGCTCTGCTCCTCGTCGGGCGCGGCGGTGGTCACGAACTCGCAGAGCGCGTCGGCCTGTTCGCGGAAGCGGGCGACGTTCGGCAGGTGCGTGTACGTGTCGAAGGCGGGCCGCCAGTCGTGGAAGCGGACCGAGCCGAGGCCGCGGGCGGGGCCCTGGCGGAACAGGAAGTCGTCGTCGGCGGCGTCGAGTCGGGTCGGCACGGGCTCGTAGTCGGCCGGGGCGAGCAGGTGGTTGCGCATGAACTTGAGGATCAGCGCGAGGTTGACGTGCACGGTGCCTTCGAGCTTCGGCAGGCTGCGGATCTCGACGGCGGCCTGCGCGAAGTAGTTGTCCTTCTCGAAGCCCTTGGCGGCGATGACGTCCCACATGAGGTCGATGACCTTCTCGCCCTCGGTGGTGACCTTCATCTTCGTCATCGGGTTGAAGAGGAGGTAGCGGCGGTCGTCGGGCCCGGCGGTGCGGAAGTAGTCGACGGCCCGGTCGCTGAACAGCTTCATGCCGACGAGCCGCACGTACGCGTCGGTCAACTCCCGGCGCACGTGCGGGAACACGGTGACCGGGCGGCCGTACAGGATGCGGTTGTGGGCGTGCGTCACGGCCTCGTACATGGCGTGCTCGCAGATGCCGATGGACGCGGTGCACAGGTTGAACTTGCCGACGTTCACGGTGTTCAGTGCGGCGTCGAACGCGGCGCGGCCGGTGTGCAGGACGTCGGCGGCGGCCACCGGGTAGTCCTCCAGGCGGAACTCGCTGACGAACTTCGACGAGTCGACGACGTTCTTGACCAGGTGGTACGCCTCGTGGCGGCTGTCGGCGGCGAAGAACACGTACCCGTCGGGGCCCTCGACGTCGGTGCGGCGGCCGAAGACGGAGACGAGCCCGGCGGCGTTGCCGTTGCCGATGTAGTACTTGGAGCCGGTGGCGCGGAAGCCGCCGTCGCCGTCGGGGGTGAGCAGCATGTCGGTGTTGTAGATGTCGGCGCCGTGCGACTTCTCGGACAGGCCGAACGCGAACACCTCGCCGTCCGCGAGGAGTTGGGCGGCACGCGCACGAGCCTCCGCGTTCTCGCTCTGCCACACCGGGCCGAGGCCGAGGATGGTGACCTGCCAGGCGTACCAGTAGTCGAGGCCGTAGAAGCCGAGGATCTCGTTGAGCGCGGCGATACGGGCGGTGTCCCAGCGCTTGTCGCCCTCGCCCTCGCGGGCGTCGGCGGCGGGCGTCAGGAACGTCTCGAACAGCTTCTCCTTCGCGGAGAACGCGAGGAACTCGGCGAGCCAGGCGCGGTCGCGGTAGTCCTCGATGAGCTTGCGCTTGCCGCGCGCCTCGAACCAGTCGACGGTGGCGCGCAGGAGCCGCCGCGTCTCGGGGTCGAAGTGCGCCGGGTCGTAGGTGTGCGGGTTGAACAACAGCCGGTCGGCCATGGGGGGTTGCCGCCTTTCGCGGGGCTCGCAGGGATCGCGGGGTTCGCGGGGTTCGCGGGGTTCGCGGGGTTCGCGGGTGGGACTCGAAGTCGGGGTTCAGCGCTCGGCGCGGAAGCGGTGGAGGGTGGCGAGGACGTCGTCGAGCCAGGCGATCATCATGCGTTCGTACGCGATGCCGCCCCGCAGCACGGCGTGCTGGAGTTCCCGCTCGGCGCCCTCGGGTCCGTAGGGGCCGCCGTCGGTCCCGCCCCCGAAGTCCCGTTCCTCACCGGCGCGATAGTGGGCGAGGCGGTCGGCGTGCGCCTGCCGGTGCCGTTCGACCTCGCGGATCAGTCCGCTCGGGTCGTCGAAGGCGGCGCCCCTGATCTTCACGGCCAGGTCGTGGCGTACCGTCTCGGGCTCGATCGGGTCGTGCAGCCAGCTGGTGAGCGCGGCCCGGCCGAGGTCGGCGACGGAGTACGTCTTCTTGTCCGGCCGGCCCTGCTGCGGGACGACCCGGGCCTCGACCCAGCCGTCGGTCTCCATCCGCTTGAGCACGCGGTAGATCTGCTGGTGGGTGGCGGTCCAGAAGTAGCCGATGGACCGCTCGAAGCGCCGGGCCAGCTCGTAGCCGGAGCCGGGCTTCTCCAGGAGGGACACGAGGATCGCGTGCTCGATCGCCATGCCCCGGATCCTGCTATGCAACTTGTTGCATAGACAAGTCGGGCCGCCCCGATGAGACACGTCTCACCAGGGCGGCCGGTCCCCTGACCTATGCGGGCGCCACCGCTCCCCCACCGCGCCGCACCCGCTCGACCACGTCGTCGTGCACGTCCGCGAGCGCGGCGGCGGCCCGAGCGGGCACGGGGCTGCCGGTGAGCGTGTACCACTCCTCGGCGCCGGTGTACTGCACGGCGACGGCGACCCCGCCGTCGTCGAGCGCCTCCGTCGCGACCGTCAACTCCCCGGTGACGACGCCGACTTCGTCGGTCATGGCGCCGCCGGGCCCGGCCTTCACCTGCGTCACCCGCTGCCGCCCGCTCATGACGCGCAGGTGCCCAGCATCTCGTCGAGCTCGCTCTTCTCCGCCTCGGTGACGGTCAGCTCGTACGTGGACTTCACCGAGGTCCAGGCCCGCCCGTACACGCACCAGTACGTCTTGGCCGGGGGCTGCCACTCGTCCGGGCCCTGGTCGCCCTTGGAACGGTTGGACGAGGCGGAGACGGCGATCAGCTGCGGGTGCGTGAGGTCGTTGGCGAACTCCTCGCGCCGGTCCTGCGTCCAGTCGTCGGCGCCGGAGCGCCAGGCGTTGGCGAGCGGCACCATGTGGTCGATGTCCAGGTCGGACGAGTCGGTGAACGTCTCGTCGTCGTACACGCTGTTCCAGGTGCCGGACACGGCCCGGCACTCGTCGTTCCGCTTCACGTCCTGGCCGTCGCGTTCCAGGACGACCTCGCGGGTGTCGCAGTTGTCGCCCTGCTCCGACCAGTGCGGGAACTTCTCGCGGCTGTACCCGCTCATCGAGCCCTGCGGGGCGACCTTCAGGCCGTCGAGCAGCTTCCGCGCCTCGGCGGCGCTCGGCACGCCCGGCAGCGTGCCGGCGTCCTCGCCCCCGCCACCGCCCGCGCCGCCGGTGCCGCCCGTGCCGCCCGTGTCGCCCGTGTCGCTTCCGGTGCTCTCGCCGGCGGACGGCTTCGGGTCGGTCGCGCCCGGTCCGGTGCCGCCCTCGGCGGTCGGCGAACACCCCGCCACGGCGAGCACCGCCAGGACCGCCAGGAGGTGTCTGGCTCCTGGGCCCCGCCCCCACCACTTCTGACGTGCCATGAGTTCCGTCTCCCTCTCGCCCGGTGGCCGTTCGCGCGCAGCCTACCCACGGAGCGGAACGGTTCTGCGGACGGCAACTCTCCGCTCACGCGGTCGACTTGTCCCCCGTGCCGTACGGGTGTCTCGCCGACCGCCCCTCGGGCCCGGCCCCGCCGCCGGTCCGCGTGCCGGGCTCTGATGAGATCAGGGGTACGCAGTCCGCCGCCGAAGGAGCACGACCCCGATGACCGACGCACGCACCGCCGCCGCGCCGCGCACGCCGCGCACGCCCGTGAGGAGCGCGCCGTGACGGGCCGTCCGGGCCCCGCCGCCGGGTCCGCGCGCAGGTTCCGGGTGGGCGCGGCCGCGGCCCGGCCGTGCACGGTGGTGGTGTGCCGGGGCTGCTGCTGCGGCAACCCGCGCAAGTACCCGGGCATCGACCACGACTGGCAGCTCGACCTCCTTCGCGCGGCCGCCGCCGAGTCGGACGGCCGGGTCGCCGTGCGGGTCTCGGACTGCCTCGGCCCGTGCGACCAGGCGAACGTGATCGTCGTACAGCCCTCCACGGCGGGCCGGCAGGCGGGCGGCAAGCCCACGTGGATCGGCTTCGCGATGGGCGACGACTGCACGGAGGAACTCATCGCCTGGGTCACAGCAGGCGGCCCGGGACTCGCCCCGCCTCCGGCAACCCTGGAGCTCCAGTTCGTGGCAACACCGAGAGAGGCGAAGGCAGCACGCGGGCGAAGGTGAGCCGCGGGAAGACCCGGCGAGACCGACGGCCTCGGGGGGCGCGGGGGCGGCGCCACCAGCGACTCCCCCGCGTACCGCGACCAACCACCCCGCCGGGGGCGCACCCCGGGCCCACGCGAGCCCGTAGACGGCACCGGCGAACACGACAGCGGCAACGGACAGTTCGCCCTCGACCAGGCAGCCGCCCGGGACGTGGCCCGGCGAGACCGACGGCCTCGGGGAGCGCGGGTTCCGAGCCATCAGCGACTCCCCCGCGTACCGGGACCAACCACCACCGCCAGGGCCCCGGGCCAATGCGAGCCCGTAGACGGCACCAGCGAACACGACAGCGGCCACGGACCGTTCGCCCTCGACCAGGGAACCGCCGAGGACGTGGCGGGGAGGGCGCGGGGGCCGAGTCATCAGCGACTCCCCGGCGTGCCCCGACCAGCCACGACTGCTTGGGCCACGCGCCCCTCCCCCCGGCGCCCACGGCCCAGTCGCGCATGAGTCCGTTGCCGGTCCGATGAACGCGGCAGCGGCGATGGGCAGTTCGGCCTTGTCCGGGGGTCCGGCCGTGAGCCGTCAAGGCACGCTCCACCCCTCGACCGGGGGCCGCCCCACCCAGGCCGCCCGCAAGGCTCGCCAGCACCGGGCCCCACTCCCGCTCCGCCCCACCTCGCCCGTCCGGCACCTGAGGACGACGAGCACGCAGCGCGAGCAACCCGCGCCGCACCCGCCTGAACCGGAGCCCCGCCCAGGCCCGCAAGGCGTGCCCCGGCCCCCGGCCCCGCCCGCGCCGCCGAATCCAGCCCGTCCGGCGCTTGAGGACGAGCGCACAGCGCGATTCAGCGGCGCCGCAGACTTACGGGAACGGGCGGGGAGGGGAAGCGGAAGCCCGTCCGGCGCTTGAGGACCAGCGCGCAGCGCGATCGGACGGCGCCGCAGACTTACGCGAAGGGGCGGGGAGGGGAAGCGGAGCCCGTCCGGCGCTTGAGGACCAGCGCGCAGCGCGATCGGACGGCGCCGCAGGCTTACGGGAACGGGCGGGGACGAAGACGCCGTCCGCGCAGGACTACGCCCGGCCCCGCAGCACCCCCGCGAGCGCGAACGCCAGGAGCCCCGCGAGCGGTACGACGAGGAGTCCGGCTCGGAGGGACGTCGCGTCGGCGACCGCGCCGACGACGGGAGGGGACACCAGGAAGCCGAGCCGCATCAGCCACGAGACGACCGTGAGCCCCGTGCCCGGCTTGAGTCCGGGCAGTTCGTCGGCCTCGTGCATCGCCGCCGGCACGGTCGTCGCGACCCCGAATCCGGCCGCGGCGAAGCCGAGGACGGTGCCGGGCACCGTGGGCACGGCGAGGGCGAGCCCCATGCCGCCGGCGGCGAGCAGCCCGCCCGCGCGGACGACGGCCCGCTGCCCGTACCGGTCGACGAGCCGGTCCCCGAGGATCCGTCCCACGAACTGCGCGCCCACCAGCGCGATGAACCCGGAGGCGGCGAGCGCGGCCGAGGCGCCGAGGGAGCCGGAAAGGTACACCGCCGCCCAGGAGTTGCCCGCGTCCTCGACGAGCGTGCCCGCGGTCGCGATGAGGACGAGCGCGGCCAGTACGTACGAGGTGCGCAGCCGCGACGGCGGGCGTTCCGTCGACCGCGCGCCGCCGGGGCTGGGGGCGTCGGCGGCGGTGCGGTCCCCCGCCGCGGGCAGGCAGTACCGCAGTGCCACGCAGGCCGCGGCGGCGAACACCGCGCCGGACACGGTGAGATGGACGGTGCGGGAGAGGCCGAGGGCGAGGGCGGCCGCGGCCATGGCGCCGCCGGTGACGGCGCCGACGGACCAGATGGCGTGCAGGGAGTTGATGATGGAGCGCCCGTAGCGGCGCTGCACCTCCAGGCCGTGCGCGTTCTGCGCGACGTCGACGATCGCGTCCATCGCCCCCGCGAGGAACAGTCCCGCCGCGAACAGCGCCGCCGTGGGCGCGGCGCCTGCCGCGAGGATGCCCGCGCCGGTGAGGAGCGTGCCGCCGACGGCCACCCGCGCCGAGCCGAGCCGCCTCACGACCGCCCCGGCCGCGAGGCCAGCCACGATCGCGCCGACCGGGAAGGCCGCGACCGCGAGCCCGTACCCCGTGTTGCCGAGGCCCAGGTCGGCCTTGATCTGCGGATATCTCGGCAGCAGGTTGGCGAACAGCGCCCCGTTGGTGAAGAACAGCACGGCCACGGCCACCCGGGCCCGCCGCAGGGCCGGGGCGGGCCGGTCGCGCACGACGTCGACGTCCACACTCATGCGGCGAGCGTACAAGCCGGGCGTACGAACGTACACTCCGGGCGCGAGCCCGCCCCCCCCTACCCCGCCCCCCTACCCCGCCGCCGGGC
>NZ_JBJURH010000031.1:0-83584 GCF_046098215.1 Streptomyces sp. Da 82-17 | reverse complement strand
GACCGTGAAGGCACCGGTCAGTCCGCCTCCGGCCTGGTTGATGAGGCGGCGGGCGGCTTTGAGATCGAGTGCGAGGGCGACGTACGCCTCGTGGGGTGCAGCTGCCGGGCCCGCGGCTGCGAGGAGGTCGCTGTAGATGGGGCCGGCGAGGTGGGTCTGGGCGCTGCCATGCTCGTTCCAGTGGCGGTTGAGGGCGTCGCCGGAGTCAGGAACGGTGCGCTCCAGGACCTGGATGCGGGCGACGTGCCCGGTACGGGCCAGCGCGGCCAGGGTGCGGCCCCAGCCAGCGACGTTGCTGTTCTGCGTGGCCGGGTCGAGCAGGGCGAAGGCCCGGGCGGCGACCTTCACGACGGCGGTGAGGGTGCCGTGGTGGGGATCGTGCACGGCGCCGATGTGGCCGTCGGGGGAGTTGATCACGCGCAGGGAGGCAGCCGTTCCCGGAAGGTGCAGCAGGCCCTCGCGCCGAGGGCGGGTCGAGGGGCGGGCGAGCCAGATCAGCTGGCCGGTGAACCGGCGGAGCGCGTAGCGGATCACGATCGGCGCCCAGTCGGCGAGGGAGCGCCCTCGATGCCGGTTGAAGACCGCCGCGAGGAGTAGCCCCCACAGGGGAAGGAGCGTGAGTGCCCCGGTGACGCCGTACGAGAGAAGCACGCTGAGCAGCAGCACGCCACCAGCGGCGACGACCGTCAACTGAGGGACGGATAGCCCGATCAGGACACCGCGGCGCGACCGGTGAGGGAACTTCACCGTGGCCGGGAGTTCGGGCTGGGTGGTGTCGGAGTACATGAAGGAGCCGTTCTTCGGAGCGATGGGGGACGGGGTGGGTGGGCTTGAACACGGCCCACCCACCCCGTCTGATGGGGAACTACGAACTGGAGCCGCCGCCTGAGGGGTAGATCCACCGCTGCGGCGTTGTGCCGCCTTGCGGTGGTGGGCCGCTGCGGCGGGGTGCCGGCGGGTCCTGCCGGGCGATCCGGGGAGCGGAGACCGCGGCACCTTGAGGTGGTGCCCCGGTACTGACGGGCGCGGAGTCCGAGGCAGCGCCCTGCCCAGGGCGTCGGATGAGCGGCACACCGCGATCGCCATCGGTCGGAGGGCGCCGGATCAGCGCCTTGCCCTTGTCGCCGGTGCCGCTGGGGTTCTCACCGAAGCGAAAGTGCGTCCGCTGCGGAGCCGAACTCCCGCCCGTACCCGTCCCCGTACTACCGGTCGGATCGATCCCGGAAGCAACACCGCCCGAGCCCTGACCCGGCACCTTGGCCGGCCCCTGCGGGGCGCGCATGCCCTTGGCCTGCAGGGCGAGTTGGCCCGCGGTCTTGGCCGCGCCCACCGACACACCGATACCGGCAACACCGGTGCGGTGCAGGTCATCGTGCCCACCGCCGTCGGCCGCCCAGTGCACGAACTTGTACGTCGCGTACGGGCAGAGCATCACCAGGACCATGACGACGATGCCCGCCATCGCATCCGACAGCGCACCGATCCCGTCGCTCGTCTCGGTCTTGCCCATCGCGGAAACGCCGAGCAGGAACACGATCGTCATCAGCAGCTTGGAGACGATCAAGGTGGCGGTAGCCTCGATCCAGCCGCGCCGCCAACGCCGCGCAACCTCCCAGCCCCCGCCCGCGCCCGCGAACACGGCCAGCGAGACGAGGACGAGGATGCCGACCTTCCGGGCGACCATCACCGCCCAGTACAGGAACGCTCCGATCGCACAGCCGAGCGCGACCAACGACGGGATCGCCCAGCCCATGGGGAACAAGGCCCCGAGCTGGCTGACCTTCATGATGCGCCGGATGGCGTCGTCCACCGAGCTGTTGGCCGCCTTGAACAACCCGGCACTCACCGCGTCCACCACCGCGATCGCGACGGTCGTACACGCGATGGCCGCGAACGCGAAGAACACGCCCGCAACCGCGCCGCTCACCGCCTGACCGAGCGCACGCTCGTCCCGGCGCCACGCAGCACGCGTGAGCTGCAGACAGAACGTACCCACGGTCAGGATGAGCCCGATCGGCAACAGCAACTCATAATTGCTGCGGAACCACTGGGCGTTGAGGTCGATCGCCGTGGTCATGTCGACCGCCTTCGTGGCCAAGTCGACGGCGCTCTGCGCCAGCTCTCCCATCGACTTGGCGATCCAGGCGCCGATCCCGTCGGTTACAGCCTCGCCGGTCGCGCCGACCACGCCGTCAACGGCCCCGCAGACCGAGTCCATCAGAGGAAGATCACAAGCCCCCATGAGGGAACCTCCGTTCAGGGGTAAGGGCGGTCACGGCGCCACGCTCGGCAGGACCCCGACGAGCGCACAGCTGCGACCCGGCCGGCACTGAACAGCGAGCGTCGTGGAACGCGCCTCGGCCCCAGCGCCGGAGCCCTTCCAGGCGATGGACTGCTTGCCGCTGACCGTGACGGCGTAGACGTACGCCTGGGCGATCGCACCCGGGTCCTCGGACAGGGCCCTCTTGAACGCCTGCGGGAAGTGCCCCTCGTTGACCTTCGCCTTCGCCCGCTGGCCGTTGTCGTGCATCCGCGACCACAACACCGGGCTCGGCACCTGCTGCGTCACTGACTTCCAGTCTGCGTACTTCTTCTCGCGGGTCATCCACCGCTTGAGGCCTGCGAGATGCTCGGACTGCGTCCTGGAGCGGGTGTCGTACGACCACAGGGCCTTGGTCGCGGCCCTGGCGAACACGACCGGATCGGTCGTCCTCGGCGGAGCGTCCACAGCCGACGCGGTCGTCTTGCCCGGGCTGGGTACGGGGGAGGGCTGCCCATCCGGGGATGTGGCCGGCGAGCTGCTGGGCTGGGCTGCGGGCTCGGTACGGGTGGCGTACGCAGTCACACCGGCGACCGCCAGCAGCAGGGCGAGCACGATGCCGCCGATCACCGACCGCCGCAGAACCGACGAGCCCGCCAGGCCAACCCTCGCGAAGCGTTTCCTCGACATCAGTGAACCTGCGTGCCCATCGCCGAGAAGAACGCCACGATCCCGTTGGCCGCGCCGAGCAATAGCGCACACCCAGCGGCAACGACCGTGCCCTTCTTGCCGTTCGCCTCGGCCTGGTGACCGCCGCTGTGATGCCCCCAGGCCCACACAAGCGCGGATATGGCCAGCGCGCCGACAGTGGCGATGATCCCGAACAGGTTGATGCTGCCCATCACCCTCTTCAAGACATCAAGGCCGGGCAGCCCACCCTCGTTCGGGGTGACACCAGGGTTGTACGCGAGGAACTGGACATGCTCGATGAACTTCAATGGAACTCCAGTACGAAAGTGGGCGCGCGAAAGCCCAGCAGGAAGGGGGAGGCGAGAGGAGAAATGGAAGGGGGGGAAGAGCGAGGTCAGACGACGCGGCGAGTGGCGAGGATGTCCGGTCGCCATTCCGCGAGGGTCGAGATCTTGACCACGTCACCGGTCCTCGGCGCATGCAGGATCAAGCCGTCACCGATGAACATCCCTACGTGTTCCGGGGCTTGAGCAGTGCCGCGGGTGAAGAGCAGATCGCCCGGCTTCAGGGCGTCGACGCTGACGGCCTTGCCCTCCTTGACCTGGGTGTACGTGGTCCGCGACAGCGACACACCCCCGGCCTTGAACATCGCCTGCATCAGCGAGGAGCAGTCGCACCTGCCCATCGGATCCTGACCGCGCGGATCCGTGCAGCGACCGCCCCACTGATACGGCGTACCGAGCTGACTGAGCCCCCAACGGATCACCTTGCGAACGGACTTGGGGGCGCTAGCCGGGATCTTGTACGCCTTGGGCACGGACCCGTCTGGGATGGGGCCGTACGAGGCTCCGTCCGCGCCCGGACCGCACTCGGCGAGCGGGCCGACCGGTAGCTGTTCCTCCCGGCCCTCCTCTTCGGAGAGCGAGCTGGCCAAGGACCTCTGAAGTGCGCCGGCCAACGGCTCCCACTTGGCGTACGCATCAGGGAACCCGCTCTGCTGGACGGCCTGAGCTGCCTGCGTCACGGTCATCGACTCCCAACCTGGTACCTGGAGCAGCCGCTCGTAGAACTTCCTCGAGGCGTATACCGGGTCACGTACCTGGTCCGCCGACCCCCAGCCCTGGCTCGGGCGCTGTTGGAAGAGCCCCAGTGAATCGCGATCACCGTGAGCGAGGTTCCGAAGTCCCGACTCCTGCAACGCCGTTGCCAGAGCCACCACCTGCCCGCGCGCAGGAACCATCATGGCGACGCCGGTGGCCAGGATCTTCTCTGCGTTCGAGACCTGCGCCTTCGGCGCATCCAGCCCGGGAACTGAATCACGACCCTTCTCGCGCCCCTCGAGGACTGAGCGCACTTGGCGCGCAACGGCTGAGGCGTCAACCCGTTGGCCGTCGCCGCCACGGGCGCAAGCGGCCTCAGCACCGTTCGTGCCTGCCAGGACGACGACCGCGGACGAGATCAGGAACACGGGGGCGAGTGTCACGGCGGCTATACCCGTGATGGCCTTCACCTTCGCGACCCGAAGCTCGATCGCAGGTACCCGAATTCCGCCTCCAGAGCGGGTTGATTCGGGGAATGCAGCATCAGCTGCTCCTTACCTGTAGCAGCACGGCATCCACGCTCTCGCCGAAGGATTCCGAAGCCGTGCTGGTGAAGAATTCCTGCAACACGGATCGGGCGCAGGAATCTAGGGGTCGCAAGAGCTCAACTTGCGACCCCTGAAAGCGACTTACTCAAAGGCGGCAGCCAGCCGCACTACTAATCTCACGCGCCACATGAGTGCCCTCCCGGATGTTAGACGGAGGAGCGCCGTCCGAACACGCCGAGACAGTAGAGAGGGAATCCAGCCACGCCAAACGAGGTGAATCAAGAGGAGGTTGAGGCGTGGTTCTAGGCGCGGTCGACATTGGGTGCGGCCGAACTCTCCCGTTAACCTCCCGCCCATTGCCCACCCAGGTGGCGATGACCGTCGTATCTGAATCCTCAGGCCAGGTGCACGGTCATCGAAGCCTCAGCCTGATCGCGTACCGCACAAGGCTGTTCGGAATGGAGAACCCTCAATGGCGTACACCCTCCACCAAGGGGACGCGCTGACCGTCCTCGCAGGCCTCGCCGCCGAGAGCGTCGATGCAGTCATCACCGATCCTCCGTACAACAGTGGGGGTCGTACCAGCAGCGAGCGCACGTCCCGAACCGCGCGCGCCAAGTACACCAGCGGAGACGCCGCCCACGACCTGGCCGACTTTCCCGGCGAAAACCGGGACCAGCGTTCCTACTTGAGGTGGCTGACCGAACTCCTCACGGAGTCCTACCGCGCCAGCCGCGAGCACGCCATCGCCATGGTCTTCAGCGACTACCGCCAAGCCCCCACCACCACGGACGCACTACAGATGGCCGGCTGGACCTGGAACGGAATCCTGCCGTGGATCAAACCGGCCCCACGCCCCCGTAAGGGCGGACCGAAGCAGGACTCGGAGTTCATTGTCTGGGGCGTCAAGGGAACCCTCGATCGAACGCGCGACCTCTATCTCCCGGGGCACTACATTGCCTCTCAGCCCCGCAAGGGCCGGGTCCATATCACCCAGAAGCCCGTCGAGGTGATGCGCCAGCTCGTGAAGGTTTGCCCGGAAGGAGGCACCGTCCTGGACCCGTTCGCAGGCAGCGGCACGACCGGCGTTGCAGCCCTTCTCGAAGGACGCAATTTCATCGGCGTTGAACTGTCCGAACACTACGCGGCAACAGCTAAGAAGCGATTGATGAGTGCCCTGAACAGGGAGAACTTCGTGCTCGCTGGACCAGAGAGGTGAGCTGCAGAGGCGCTGCCCAGGCAGGCTACGACGATGCGTGGCGGCGGTTGTATGCGTCCGCAGGGCAACCGCCACCACGTGATGTGCCCGCGGTCCTTGTTGTGGAGCGCCACATCAGGTGGCTCGGAATTTGGCGATAGAGCTTACGCCTGGCGTGGTAATCCTCCGGTTCATCCGCGTAGTCCTCCAATTTGTCGCCACTGCGCCGGCTGAATCGGACCTGCAGGGTCCCCAGTCGGCCATTCACGCCACGAGCGTCGAACCAGCACACCGAGTAGCTCTCCGGAAGCCAGTGGCAGTGACAGCGGAGGGCGGTCGTGGTGATCGGCAGACCGCACTCTGGGTCAGTTAGCAGGTTGATGAAACCGTGGTGGTGCAGCGGTTCTTGGACCCGCGGCTCATGGATGTACTCGATGATCCAGGAGCAGCCGCCGTTGCGTGCTGGATTGGTCCACGCGGTTGTGCTCAGCGGCACGCCGATTGTGCGCAGCAGGGGTGCACGGCGCAGGAGCCCACTGGCCAGCCACGCTGACGTGACCATCTTGCGATGATGCCGGCCCGATGTGGTGTCCTCCCTGGGCTCGCGATAGGGCAGTTCGGTGCGGTGCCACTCGTGCGGACTGAGATCGTGGCAATAGGTCATGCCGTGTTTGTCGTTCGCTTCTTGTTGCACTGCCAGTGCGGCGGTCCAGTCCTCGGCAGAAACCCCACGGATGATGACGGATCCGGGTTTGCCGATGCGGCGAATTAGGACACCCTCGCCGTGAACCGTGACGCGAGCTCCAGGGATTCCGTGTACCTCGCCGTACTCGTCGAACCGAGGGATGACGGCTTGAATCAGATCCTGTGTCAGAGACCCGTCGTGAGCGCCGCGTTGCTGTTCCTCGAAGGTCACGATGAGGCTGTCGGGCCTGGGCTCGAGGAAGCGGATGCCCCAGGGGTTTCGGGGGTCGCTCTGGGGCCAGGCGATGCCGTTCAGGAGGCAGCTTTCCAGTACTGCCTGACTGGGCTGAGCGTTCGGAATTAGGGGTGCCGAGGGCACGAGTTCCCGTGACCGCTTCAGAGCTTGGGCCCAGGGGATGCCCGTGGCCAAGTGCAACTTCTGGGCGCGACGTTCGAGGAGGGTGGGCTTCATTGGAGACTCTCCGCCACACATTCCTGTCCCGACCCAGGATGCGCGGCTGGCGCTCCCAAGCTCATGCCCTGTTGTGAACAGCGATGCCAGCCGAGTTGGCTCATCCACACCGCACCCGTCGGGGAGGTCCGATGCCGGTCGGGCCTCGCTTGGCCCTGTCGAGGGAATGTAGCTGACTCCCCGCCGGCGCGGCCAGCACGTGACCGGAACCACACCCGATCGGATGGCGTGTGCCGCGCCGCGGTCTGGATACTGCCGATACCCCTGCTCTGGGCTGCTCCAGGGAGAACTAGCCGGGCGTGTAGAGCTCGAGGGCTGCGGATTCACGGAACAGGATCCCGACGTCGCCGTCGTGCGTGGGTGGGACGAACGAGGCACCGGGAATGCGTAGAGGACCCGCAGTCAGAAGGCGTCCGACCTCCTCACATGAAGGTCCGTGGCACCACCGAAGGCAGTGGCTCGCGTTGCTGCGGCGCGGACGTCCGAGGAAGGCCCCCTGCTCGCGGAACCATAGGTTCGACCGCACCATCAGAGCGCTACGCAGGAACGTGGAGGTCTCGTGGGACCAGTGTTTGCGCGCAGCGGCCTCGGCAAGGCTGGGCTCCGGCTGCAGATGGGCAGGACTTCTCCTGTCTTCGGATTCGCTCTTTGCCCTGACATGTAGTTCCCAGCGCAGCCCCTCACGCATGTCCCTCGAATCTCTCGACCGCGTTCTGTCCTGGAGGTCGAGGGCTCCTCCGGTAGGCAGGTGTCGCAGGTGAATGGTGCGCGCGCTGAAGTTCTCGACGCGCATGCCGGGGATGCCCGAGTGCTCGTGGGAGCCGTCACTGAAGACGCGGGTGTAGGGCAGCAGGTAGCTGGCGATCCTGTCGGCGGTGTTCGTCCGGATGAGGAGACGGTCCGGTTGAGGAGCTACCCAGCTGAAGTAGCAGAGCAGGTCGCGGAAGCTCCTCCCAGTCATGCGGTCCCACGGGTGCTCGCGACCTGAGCTGCACAAGCAGTCGAACAGCAGCGCCTGGAAACGCTGTTGGCTGGGGCTGCTGTTGTCGAGGGCGATCTCCCCTTGGTGGCACATGCGCCGGAAGACTGATGAGGGCAGTCCGAGGGCTTCCCAGCCGGTTCGGATGGACGCCTTGTCGCGGGTGTGCGGCATGTTGGCCTCGCTTCGCTGCTGCATCCCGGACTGCAGCGCTTGTCTGAGAGCAACTGCCGAAGACGAAGGTCATCTTGAGAGAGGCCGGGCATCTCACCCTGCGGGCACGTTCTCCGGGATCTAAGGCCACCGGCCCGCCTCCAGGCCGTGGTGTGAATCTAAGCCAGCTCTACCAGAGCATCGTGAGACCGGGGCGGCGTGTCGGCCCCTTTACCCTCAGGTGGCACAACTTGATGCCGATCGTGTGCGGTTCAGTGGGGCCCACGCTGAACTGATCGGGCCGGGGGATGGAGCTGTCGGCTTCCTAGAGCTTTGGTGGGCCGGAAATCCTGCATAACGTCCGACGGGACGCCAACAGGAGACGCACATGGACCGGATGTACATCGGCATCGCTGAAGCGGCCGCATACCTCGACATGACGCAGCGCTGGATGTACCGAAGAGTCTCGTAGGCACGGGATACCGCGGTACTACTTCGGCGGAAAGTTGAAGTTCAAGGTCGAGGACCTCGAACGTTGGGCTCGCCAGCAGAAGATCGGCTGAGGGGCCGGGCAGTTTGCCCGGCCCCTCGCGCTTCACCTCCTGGCTCAGAGCGCGGCGTCTAGGAGGCGCGCCGCCCGCCCCATCGATGCCGGCATCAGATGTCGGTAGATGCGAAACGTCATGTTGATGTTCTTGTGCCCCATCCATTCGGCGACGTCGGTGACGGGGATGCCGAGGTTCAGGCAGTTGGAAGCGAAGAAGTGCCGCAGGGAGTAGGGGTTGAGCTTCCGGTCGATTCCAGCCCGCTTCTTCGCGGCTGCCCACTGATAGTCGAGGGTTGTGTGCGCCCAGTACGCGCTGCGCTGCGTGCGGAGAAGATGGCCGTTTACACCCGCGCCGTGCTTGGCCTCGTAGCGGAGTATGGATTCACGAACGGCCTCGGGTAGTGGAGTCTCTCGGAACTGGCCCGGCTTCCGGTGCTTGAGACGTGCCGGCACGCGTTCCTTCCCGTCAATCTGCTCGGTCACTCGATAGACGTCGTCCGCGACGATCCGCTGGCTGCTCACTGCGTAGGCCTCGCCGTTGCGTAGCCCGCAGCCGTACATCACGTCGATCACGAGCCGCAGCGCGTCCGATGCCACAGCCTTGAGCGCGTGAATCTCCTCCAGCGTGGGGATCGTGATCTGGCGGGGGATGTACTCCGGAGGGATCACGCCTTCCAGTGGGTTCTCGATGATGCCCCCACGACGGTGGGCGTCGAGGAGGATCTTCTTCAGGGTGTCGAAGGCGTTCTGCTGGGCCGCGAGGCCGACCTTGCGCTCCTCCATGGACATGATGAAGTCGTCGACGACGGTGGGAGTGAACGTTCCGATCCGCCGCGATCCGAGGACCGGAAGGATCTGGGCATCGAGGAGCTGCGTCGCCGTTCGTACGCTGCTCGGCGCGAAGTGCCGCTGGCGGCCCAGCCACGTGGACGCGTACTCGCCGAGTCGCTGTTGACCCAGTTTCCTTTTGGCCTCCGCGAGTTGGCCCGGCGTGGAGCGCTTCTCCTGGTAGAGCTCCGTGAGGCGATCCAGGGCGTCGTCCTGAGTGCGGTATCCGCTCTCTTCGCGCTGGCGTCCAATGGCGTCTCGGAAGCGGATGGTGTAGAGGTGGGGACATTGGCCGGGCCGCTTGCAAGCGCAGGTCTTGAAGTGACTGCCCATCCCACGGATGAGGTTGGTCGCCAAGGTGCAGCTCCTGACTCATGCTGGGAGAACGCTGACCGAGCAGCGCACAGCATGGCCCTGACCTGCGGCCGCGCCAAACTACGCGAAGTTGATCAGCATCTTCACGGGAACCTCCGACGGTGTTGGCTCGCAACGGTTTGATCGGCTCGGCGTGTGGGCCCTCAGTATCGATCGCGTTCGGCCGTGGGTCACGGTTCTCGGCGTCGGATCCGGTGGTCGTCTCGGCGACGCAGGGGGTCTGTGCGGTGCGTCGCGGGCTGGGCGGCTGGGGCGGCTGGGCGTACGATCCGCGCCGACGTCGGCCGCGCCCTTCTCCTCGGTGACACGTCCGGATCCGGCGAGGTGCCCGGTCTCCGTCGAGAGCACTCTCGACCTGGAGAAGACGCCTGACCTGCGAAACCCTCGCCCCGCGCCTGTCGGCTGCGCAACGGCTCGCCCTCCTGGAGCGGGACGAGGGCGGCTTCGTGCCGTACGCCTAGGAGCAACTCGCCTCCTCGTACCGCTGCGTCGGCGACGATGCCGAGGCCTGGCTCCTACCCCCTCATCACCGCAGGCCGGGCCCTCAGATGGCGGGTGAAGAACTGGGCGGCGGCGTCCGCGGCGAATGGGGGGACTCCGGTGTGGCCGCCCATGTTGGCGTGCAGGGTCTTCTCCGCGGAGCCGAAGGCGTCGAACAGGTTCAGGGCCGCCTGCCGGTCGTTGCCCTCGTCGTCCCACTGCAGCAGGACGTGCAGCGGAATGGTGACCTGGCGGGCCTCCTCGAAGATGGCGCGGGGGACGAAACTTCCGGCGAACAGGACGGCCGCCGAGATCCGCGGCTCGACGACCGCCAGCCGCGTCCCGATGGAGATCACGCCGCCCGAGTAGCCGACCGGGCCGCCGATCTCGGGCAGCGTCAGGAGGGCGTCCAGGGCGGCCTGCCATTCGGGGACGGCCCTGTCGACCAGGGGGAGGACGAGCGCGTCGACGATCTCGTCGCTGACCGGACGGCCTGCCTCCAGGGCCTGGCGCAGGTCGGCGACGGCCTGCTCGGTGGCGGGGATGCGGGGCCGGTCGCCGCTGCCGGGGAGTTCGAGGGTGGCCGAGGCGAAACCGTCCTCCGCGGCGTGCCGGGCCCGGGCCGCGAGCCGGGGGTACGCCGTGCGCAGCCCGAGGGGCGGAGGGCTCTGCAGGATCAGCGGCGCCGGTGCGGAAGCCGCTGCCGATGCGGGCGTCCAGAGGATGCCGGGGATGCCGGGCGTACGGGGGACGCCGGGGGCGTCGTCGAGGGTGAAGGTGCGTTCGCGTACGCCGTCGTCGAGGCGCCGCTCGGAAGTGACATGCATGGTCGTGCCTTTCGGGAGTGCACTGGAACGGCGCTCCCGGGCGACGACCTACCGCCCGACCGTGACCCCAGAGGGGAGCACCCATGTCGATACTGCGTTCACGGGTACCACCTCCTCGATCTCTCGCACGGCCTCCCGGAACGTAGCAGGGGGCGCTCCTCGTCCGCCAACGGTTTTCCCCACGGTCGCCCAAGGCCTAGGCCGGCGAACACTACGCATCGCCGGCGCCTCCCGGACTCGGTGTCTGCGCCAACTCGCCGCAGTACGATGGGAGTTGGACCTCCGAAGGCGGATCTCTGCACGAAGAAGGAGATGGTGGCCGGGTGACCCAGCGCAGAACTGGTGACGAAGCACTGTCGGCGGCGCTCCCACCGGAGATCGCTCGGTCCCCGGCGCTGACGGCGCTCCTCCAGCGGGGGAGGGCCGAGGGGTGGGTCGCCGGGGATGACGTGCGTCGGGCCTTCGAAGCCGATCGGATTCCGACCGCTCAGTGGAAGAGCGTCCTGCGCACCCTCAACCGGCTGCTGGAGGAGGGGGTGATGCTGCAGGTCAGTGCCGCCAGGCCACCGGGGAATGCGGCGAGGAAGCCCCCCGAGGGAGCCGGCGGGACGGCGGTCCCGGCCGAGCTGGCGGACGTCAGCGGCCACGAGGACGCCCCCGCAGCGTCACGGGCACTTTGGCAGGGCCTCGAACGGCTCTTTCGTGAGCTGGGGCCCCTCCCGCGGAAGCGCTCAGCGGACAGGGGCCCGGGCCGGGCGGAGGAGGTGGAGGCCCGCGATGACGGATCGGACGCCGGGCGAACCGACTGGCCTGGACATCGCCCTGCAATGGGCGGAGCTTCCGCCCGAGCATCTGAAAGCGGCCTTGCAGGCTCTCGAGCCGGAGCTGGCCAGGCGACATGAGATGCGGATGCTCCAAGCGCGACTGGAGGCGCAAGGGGCGGAGGACCGCAGAAGTCACCTTCTCTACCTCAGCGGACTCGTCGGTGGCTTCCTGATCGTCGTCGCGATGCTCACGGCTTCCGTGATCGTCGGGATCAACGGTCTGCCGTGGCTGTCCGCGATGCTGGCCGGGCCGAGCGTGCTGTCCTTGGCCGGGTTGTTCGTGCTGCGCAGGGTGGATTCCGGGACAGCCCGCCAGGTCGCACGCGCGCACGATGCGGCTCTCGGCGCTGCACAGCCGACGCCCGGCGCCGGTGTCGTATAGCTGTCGTACAGCGCTGCTCGGCGCGTGGGACGCCGTAGCGTGCCGGCATGAGCGATATGCGAGATACGAGCGACCGGGCGGCCACGGCTGATCGACTGATCGCGCTGGGGCGGGAGTGGGCGGAGGCCATCGTGTCCGACGACCCGGACCGGATCGGCTCGTTCATGACGGACGACTGGGTGATCGTCTCCGGCAGGGGCGTCGGTACGCGGGAGGAGTTCCTCGGCCACATCCGCTCCGGGGGCCTGACCCACTCCGCGATGCGCAGTGCCGACACGCCTCGCGTCCGGATCTACGGCGAGGCCGGGGACACCGCCGTGGTGACCGGGCGTACGACGAACACGGCGCACTACCGCGGGCGGCGCTTCGACGCCGACGAATGGGCGACGGACGTGTTCGTGCGCCGCGACGGCGCATGGCGCTGCGTCCTCACGCACCTCACCGCGGCCGAACCCGGCTGAGCGGCACGTCCCAGGCGTCAACTGCGGCCTGCCGTAGTCCAGTTGTGCCCTGTCGTGCGGGTGCGGTCATGTGCATCATGGCCGGATGACCGATCTTGGAGAGCTCGACCGCAGCCCGTCCCTGCCCGCCTTCGACCGGGACGCGCTGCTCGCGCTCGCCGACGGCCACCACGCCCGCGCGGTACGGCCGTTGGGCGCGCGGACGGTCGCCGGGCATCTGGTGAAGCCGTACGCCATCGAGGCCCCGGGGCGGTGCGTCACGGACAAGGACCTGAGGGCCGCGCTGCAGGTCGCCGAGGCGCATCTGGCGTCCGCGTCCCTGCGCGGCTCCCTGGGGCTTGCGGTGCTGCTCGTCCACGCCGGAGGCGACGGCGACTACGTCCTCGTGCACACCTGGATCGAGGGCTACATGTCCGACCTCGCCGTCTTCACCGGCCCTGCGGGTGACGCGGCCCGACTCCGGCCCGGACGCTCCGGGCTCGCCCCGTGCGTATGGGAGGCGGCGGTCCTGGCCCGGGAGCGGGACGCGTTCGCCCGCCGGGTCCTTGACGGACACGGGCCCCTGGAAGAGCGGCTGGCGGCGTGGCGCGGCGACGTGCTGGAGGGCGAGATCCGGTGACGGCCGCCTTACGGCCCGAACGGCCCGAACGGCCCGAACGGCCCGTTCTGCTCGTACGGTCCGTACGGCCTGATCTGCTCGTACGGGCGGCACTGCCCCTCGCCCTGCGCTGCCGCTGAGTGGGCCCCGCGCGCAGGCCTGCCCGCCGGTCCAGGGCCCGCGAGCCCCTTCCGAACCGGCCCGCGTCGTCCGTTCGCCACGCGCGGTCGGTGACATCCCGGCCGGACCAGGGAGTTGGGCCGCGGCCGAACGACCCTGACCTGCGGCCGGGGCGGACACGGACCAAGCTGGAGAGAGGGGAGGGGCGCTGCCTCCGAAGGGCAGCTCGCGCAGCCTTCGCGGGCTGCAGGCGTACGAGAAGGTGACTCACCCATGAGTGACGTGAACAAACCCCTTCTGGCCGCGGCGCTGGCCGGTGGGTACGTCCTGGGCCGGACGAAGAAAGCACGGTTCGCCCTGACGCTGGCGTCCTATGTCGCCGGTCGTCGGCTGGCGCTCGATCCGCGTCAGCTCCTGACTCAGGGCGCCCGCAAACTCGGCGAGATCCCGCAGGTCGCCGAGTTGGGCGAGCAGCTGCGCGGGGAAGTCCTGGACGCCGGCCGCAAGGCCGTCACCACCGCCGCCAACCGCCAGCTGACCACCCTCGCCGACTCACTCCACGAACGGACCCGGCTGCTCGAGAGCGGTACGGAAGCGGAAGCGGAGCCGGAAGCGGAGGGCGAGGAGGGCGGCGGGTCCGCAGAGAAGAAGCGGCCGGCCCAGAAGAAACGGCCCGCTCAGAAGAAGGGGGCCGGGCAGAAGTCGGGGCCTGCCAAGAAGAAGAGCGCTGCCAAGAAGACCTCGACGAAGACGAGCTCCACCAAGAAGACCGCATCGAAAAGAGCGGCCTCGAAGAAAACCGCCTCGAAGAACACCGCCTCGAAGAAGAGCACATCGAAATCCGCCGCGAAGGCGTCCGCGCGCGATGAGCGCCGGAGGTGAGGGTCATGGCCAAGACGGAGCAGAGCGACGCGACCCAGGTGCTCGACCGGCTGCGCGAGGAACTCGGTCAATTCGCCACCGCGTGGGTGGGAGATCTCGCCGAACGCGCCGGGGACAAACTCGGCGACATGACCGAACGGCTCACCGATGTGGCCGAGAAAGGCGGATCCCTCGCCCAGATCGGAGCTGGAATCCAGAAGGTCAAGGAAACCCTGGGAGGCGGGAAAGGGAGCGGTTCCGGGGATCAGAAGGTCACCAACATCATCGAGGTCGTCGACGTCGGCGTCCCCCTGCGTACGGCCTACGACCACTGGACGCAGTACGAGAAGTTCAGCAGCTTCACCAAGGGCGTACGGAACGTCTCGCAGAGCGACGACACGGAGAGCGACTGGAAGGCGAAGGTCGGCCCGTCCACGCGGAGTTGGCGGGCGACCGTTCAGGAGCAGCTGCCCGACGACCGGATCGTGTGGACCTCCGAGGGCGCCAAGGGGTCGACGCGGGGCGCGGTCAGTTTCCACGCGGTCGCGCCCAACCTGACCCGCATCGTGCTGGTCGTCGAGTACTACCCCTCGGGATTCTTCGAGAAGACCGGAAATCTCTGGCGCGCCCAGGGGCGGCGCATGCGCCTCGACCTCAAACACTTCCAGCGCCACGTCACGCTGACCGACGAAGTGCCCGAGGGCTGGCGCGGCGAGATACGCGACGGCGAAGTCGTCCGCACCCACGAGGAAGCCCTGGAGGAGGAAGAAGCCGAGGAGGCCGAGGAAGCCGAGGAAGCAGAAGAGGACGAACAGGAAGAGGAATCCGAAGAGGAACCCGAGGACGACACCGCGGACGAGACCGAAGCCGACGACGAGACCGAAGGCGAAGCCGAAGAGGAATCGGGTCAGGACGACGACGAGGAAGAGGGCGAACAATGACCGGAGTGGTACGGGAAAACGCCGGGCCCGGGCGGGCGGCGTGGTGAGCGGGGGCGTCGCGCGGGCCGGAGCCGCCGTGCTGAAGTCCCTTGACGCGCTGGGGCGGTCGGAGCAGCTGGACCCGGTGATCGGGCGGGTGCAGAAGGTGGTGCGCGGGCTGCCCCTCGGGCGCGGTCGCGACGTGCTGCACGGCGTGCCGATCGGGCATCCGCTGCACCCCGCGCTCGTCCAGGTGCCGATGGGCGCCTGGCTGTCCGCCGGGGTCCTGGACGCCGTGCCCGGCACCGGGCGCAGCGCCCGGCTCCTCGTCGGCGTCGGCGTCGTCTCGGCCGTGCCGACCGCCTGGGCCGGCTGGGTCGACTGGGCCGAGCAGCGCGACGACCAGAAGCGCACGGGGCTGGTGCACGCGGCGTCCGTCGCCACCGCCATCGGCCTGTACGCGCAGTCCTGGCTGCACCGCCGCCGCGGCCGTACGACGCTCGGCAAGACGCTCGGCTACGCGGGGCTGTGCGCGGCCGCCGCCGGATCGATGCTCGGCGGGCACCTCGCCTTCCGGCAGGGCGCGGGCCCCAGCAAGACGGAATCGGTGCCGCGTCTGACGGGCACGGACTGGCACCCGTTGGGCACCCTGACCGACTACCCCGTCGGGGAGGCGGTGCGCCGGGACGTGGGCGACGTACCGGTGCTGGTGTTCCGTGAGCAGGACGGGCGGCTCCGCGTCATCGCCGGGCGGTGCAGCCACCTGGCCGGGCCGCTGTGGGACGGCGACGTCGAGGACGGCTGTGTGCGGTGCCCGTGGCACGGCAGCGTCTTCCGGCTGTCGGACGGCTGGAACGTCCAGGGCCCGGCCACCGCCCCGCAGCCGTCCTTCGAGGTACGGGTCGACGACGACGGCGGCGTCCGCGTACGGCTGCCCGGCCCCGGCTGACGGCTCACGGCGGGCGGCTCGGCGCGTCACTCCGGCGGCGGCAGCAGCGGGCCGAGCGGGCCGAGGTCGATGTTGAGGTCCTGCAGGGACAGGCCGTAGCGCGCGCAGAGCTCCGTCATGCGGTCGTGCAGGATCATCAGCGTGGCGCCGAGGCGCTCCTCCTGCTCCTCGGTGAGGTCGCCCGCGTCGACACGATGCAGCGCCTGCCGCTCCATCAGCTGCCGCAGCAGCTCGACGAGGGTGAGCACCAGCTTGATCAGGTCCCGTTCCACCGTGTCCGGGTCGGCGCTGATCCTGCGGGCCGGCCCCCGCGTCCCCGCCCCGTCCGCGGCCTGCGCGTCGGGCGGCGGCGCGGGCAGCAGCCGGAACGCGCGGGCGGCCGCGTCCGCCACCTCGTCGTAGCGATTCGCGCCCTCCCGGGGCGGCACGTCACTCGGCATGCTCGCCACGTCCGGGCGGTACGAGCGCGGGCCAGGGGGAGGGGTTCTGCTCGCTGATGGACACGATCAACGCCCGCAGCGAGACGCGTACGAGATCGATGTCGGCGATCGACAGCACGACGTCCCCGGTGAGGACCACGCCGCCGCTGAGCAGCCGGTCGAGGAGGTCGATCAGCGCGATCTGCCGCTCCGGCAGGCCTTCCGCCGCCTGTCGGCCGGGCTGGCCTTCCGGCGCCGACCGCCGGCCGGGCAGCGGCCCCACCACCGGTGCGCCCCCTGCGCCCGATGCGTCCGGCGCTGTCACGGGGCCGTCCTCCGCACCGCTGCGTCTTCGTCGTCGGCCGGGGCGGCGAAGGAGTACGGGGCCCAGGGGCCGGTCACCTCGACGCGCACCCCGCCGACCCCGTCGGCCGCCCGCATCACGTCCGTACGGAAAGGCTCGGCGTCGTTGCGCGGCACCAGGTAGGAGTTGTTGACGACGTTCTCGCCCGGGCCGCGGGCGAGTTGGCCCTGCTGCGGCCGGTGCCGGACCCGGTCCACGGCGTGCCCGCGCGCCGCCTCCTCGACGCGGGCGGCGACCTGCTCGGCCGCGCGGTAGGTGTGCTCGCGGTCGCGCCGCTGCGCCCGGCGGCGGCTGAGGTACGCGCGCCCGGGGCTCAGTTCGGGGTCGTGGGGCGCGTCCCCGCCGGAGTCCGCAGGCGCCTCGGCGGACGTCGGGGCGGGCGCCCCGGCCTCCACGTAGATCTTGACGCCCCACTCCAGATGCGCGGCCAGGGCGTCGAGCCGGGCCGCGAACGACTCGTGTCCGGCGTCGATGAGCTCGCGCACCCGCTCGTCGTCCAGGTAGACCGTGGCCAGGCGGAGCGGCAGGACGGTGGTGCGGGCGGCGAGGGCCTCGATGACGGCGTGGTGGGCGCGGGCCGTCGACTCCAGCCAGTCCAGGTCCTCCAGGTGGGCGTGGAGCGCGTCCTGCCGGAAGTCCGGCTCGGGCACCGGGCTCACGGCGAACACCACACGGCCGCCCCGCCCGTCCGACACGAGGTGCACCGGCGCGTCGGCCACCCCACGGAGCCCGGACACGGACCGCTCCAGCGTCCCGTCCGCGTCCAGGGCCACGGCGTACGCGTACACGAGCGTGGCACTCATCACGACCCCCGCTCCGACTTCCCGCCGCCGCCCTCCGAGGCGTCGGCTTCGCCCTCCGGCTCCTCGTCGACGTCGCTCTCCGATTCGTCCGCGGCGCTCTCCGATATGTCCGTGACGCTCTCCGACTCGTCCGTGGGCGGCAGTTCGGTGTCCCGCCGCAGTTTCTCGATCTCGGCGCGGAGCCTCCGGTTCTCCTCGGCGAGCGCGGAGTGCCCGTCGGAGGCGCGGGACGACAGGGCGGGGTCGTGCTCCCACCAGTCGATGCCCATCTCCTTCGCCTTGTCCACGGACGCGACCAGCAGCCGCAGCTTGATGGTGAGCAGTTCGATGTCGAGCAGATTGATCTGGATGTCGCCGGCGATCACGATGCCCTTGTCCAGGACGCGCTCCAGAATGTCGGCGAGATTCGCCGAGGAGCCCTGGCCGTACGGGCCGGCCCTGGAGGGGAGGTCCCCGAACCTCCTGGAGACGGGTTCGTTCACGGCCCCTCCTCGTAGGTGCCCCGGACATGGGCGGTGATCTCCTCCAGCCGGTCGAGGAGCTCGTCCTCCCTCCGCTCGTACGTCTCCTCGTCGATGTCCCCGGCGAGCAGCTGCTGTTCCAGCTCGGCCAGTTCACGTTTGACGGGGGCCGGGTCGTAGTACTCGTTCTCGGCCACCTCGACCACGCGCTCCATCACCCAGGCCACACCGCGCACGGGCGCCAGCGGGAGGGTGGCGAGGTGGGTGAGCAGGCCCATGAGACCCCCCTAGACGAAGCTGTAGACGGGCAGCGGGCCGTGCAGCCGCAGGTCGAAGTCGCCGCCCAGGTCCTCGGCGAGCCGGTTCACGGCGGCTCGGAAGTCCTCCTCGCCGTCCTGCTCCACGAGGAAGGACACGCTCACGAAGTCGTTGCCGGTCGGCTCCGACAGGCGCTCCTCCCGGGCGTGGCCGCGCAGCGCGTCGAGGACGGACCCGGCGAGCCGTTCCTGGCGGGCCTGGTACTCCTGGGCGACGAGCTCACCGAGGGCGAGCGCCAGTTTCTGGTCGCTGTCGCCGCCCCTGATCTGCTCGTTGAGCGTCCGCGCCTCATCGGACTCCATGAGGATCCGGCGCAGCAGCGACTCCTCCTCCTGGGCGGCCTTCAGGTGGTACTCGACGCACCCCGCCAGCGCCCGCAGCCGCTCGGTGAACTCCTCGGCGCGTTCCTGGAGCACCGCCCGTACGGAATCGCCGTCCGGTGCCGTGAAGCCGAACTGCAGCGGCAGTACCGCGCCGTCGGACATCAGCCGCTCCTGCACGGCCTGATGGGCCGCGAGGTCGCGCCGCTTCGGCCGGAGGTCATCGGGGGCGTCGCTGACGACCGCCGTCAGGTCCCCGCCGTCCACGGTGTGGAGGGCGGCCGGCGGGTCACCCACGCCTTCGAGGTCGTCGAGGCGCTGCGGATGGTCGCTCCCGACGATGGAGTAGACGTACACGGGCATGGCTCACTCCCTCCCGTGCCGGGACGACCGGCGGGCCGGCCGCTCTCGCTTCGCCGCGGGCTTCTCGCCCTTCTCCACGGGCTCCTTCTCGGCCTCCTCCTCGGCCTCCGCTTCGTCCTCCCCCTCGTCCTGCCCTTCGTCCTGCTCGGCCTCCGCGTCGCCGCCTTCGCTCTCCTCGTCGCTCTTCCCGCCGGTCAGGGCGTTGGACACGGCCTCCGCGGCGCCGCTCAAAGCGCCCTTCGTCTTGTGTTCCGCGCCGCCCTCGGTGACCTCGCCGACGAGGTCCGTCAGCTCCTCCGGCTTCTTCTTGCCGGACTCCAGATCGAGGCGGTTGCACTCCTCGGCGAAACGCAGATAGGTGTCGACGCTCGCGACCACGACGCGTGCGTCGACCTTGACCAATTCGATTCCGACCAGCGACACACGTACGAAGACATCGATGACCAGACCCCGGTCCAGGATCAGGTCCACGACGTCGTAAAGGCTGCTGGAGCCTCCGCCGATGTCTCGCGAAACGGGCCCGCCGTTCTGCGGCACCACAGTCACGGTGCTTCCTTCCCTTCAGGTGCGGGGGTCGACCTGCCCTCGCGTATAGCGCCGGGTGCGTTCGTACGACATCAATTCGCCCTCCTCGTCGAGCGTCACGCGGTAACTCGCCAGGACGCTGGTGGTGTCGGGGACGCGTGCCAGTTCCAGGAATTCCACGTCCGCCTCCCAGCCCTCGTCCGTCGGTTTCACGGACGACACGGACTCGGGGGCGTGCCCGAGGAGCTGTTCCAGCTGCTCGGTCGCGTACCGCATGGCCTGGGGCGCCGAGACGCGCCGCTTCTCCGCACTGCCGGACGCCCGGGCCTTCTCGTTGCCGTCCGATTTCTTCCCGGCCATGCTCCCTCCCGAATTCGGAGGCGAGAGGCGAGATACCGACCGTGCCTCTGACACCGGAAGGCGCTCGTCATGACTATCGGGCGAGTTGACGCGGATCGCGTTCCTAAACATCCGTGAACTGCGGTCACTCCGCGACGGCCACGCACAGTGACGCTTCGAAGTGTGCGCGGTGCGCATTCCGCATACGTTGAGGGCGCAAGCCTTTCCGAACAAGGAGGAACCCATGGCCGACAAGGGCGGCATGGACAAGGCAAAGGGCAAGGCCAAGGAAATGACCGGCAAGGTCACCGGCGACCGCCGGCAGCAGGCCGAGGGCAAGATGGACCAGGCCCGCGGCGAGGCGAAGAAGGTCCGCGGCAAGGCCGAGGAGCAGGCGCGCAGGGCACGCCGCTCGGCCCAGGAGAACCCCCGCGACGCCATGTGACGCGAGCGCCGAGGAGCCCGGCGCGCCCACCCCGCGATCGACTCGCGGAGGGCGCGCCGGGCTCCCGCCGTTCCCGACGCGGACAGCGGCCTCGTTCAGTCCCGCCGCACGCGCTCGAAGACGCTCGCGGCAAGGTGGGCCAGCAGGTCGGCCGGGTCCCGGTGGACCTCGACCGCTCCGGCCTCGCGGAGGTCCGCGTGCGGGATGCCGCCGGAGAGGAGGGCCACCGGCCGTACGCCCGCCCGGGTCGCCGACCGCATGTCCCAGACCGAGTCGCCGACGAACACCGCCCCGCCGGGGTCGACTTCGGCCAGGTCGAGGGCGTGCCGCACCGGCTCGGGCGCGGGCTTCCCGGCGGACACGTCGTCCGCGCTCGCCGTGGCCGTGATCGCGTCGTCGGCGTCGATCGCCCGCTTCAGGGCCTCCAGCTCCCGGCCGCCCGCCGACGTGACGAGAACGGTGCGCCAGCCCCGGCCGGCCAGCTCCCGCAGCAGGTCGCCCGCGCCGTCCAGGGGCGCGAGCCGCTCCGCGTACGTGCCGTAGAGGGCCTGGTGGGCGGCGCTGATCTGCTCGTCCTCGTCCTTGTCGCGGTCCTCGCCGAGCAGGTGCCCGATGAGGTCGGCGGAGGGCAGGCCGATCGCGCGGTGCACGGCGTGCGTCGAGACCCGGTGCCCGGCCTGCCGGAACGCCTCCCACCAGCACGTCACATGGAGGTGGTTGGTGTCGACGAGCGTGCCGTCCACGTCGAACAGCGCCGCGCACCCGGCCCCCTGGGCGGCGGTCATGCGGAGCCTCTCAGGCGGGGCAGCACCTCGCCGCCGTAGAAGTCGAAGAAGCCCTGCTGCTCGCTGCCGATCTGGCCGACGTACACCTCGTCGAAGCCGGCCTCCTCGTACGCGCGGACGGAGCGCACGTGCTCGTCCAGGTCGTCGCCGCACGTCATGCCCGAGCGGACCATGTCCTCGGTGACCAACTCCGTGGCCTGCTCGAAGTGTTGGGGCATCGGCAGGACCTGGCCCAGCTCGCCGGGCAGCAGCAGGTTGGCCCACAGCCGGTGCGCGGTCTTCACGGCCTGGTCGCGGTCGCCGCCCCAGCAGACCTTCAGGCCGCCGAGGACCGGTTTCCCGGCGCCGCCCGCGTCCCGGAACTGCCGTACGAGGTCCGCGTCCGGCGTCATGGTGACGAAGCCGTCCGCGATCCGCCCGGCGAGGGCCGCCGCCTGCGGGCCGAAGGCCGAGACGTAGAGCGGCGGGGGCTCGTCGGGGACGGTGTAGATACGGGCGTTCTCGACGGTGTAGTGCCGTCCGCGGTGCGTGGTCTGCCGGCCGGTGAAGAGCTTCCGCATCACGTCTACGGCCTCTTCCAGCATCTCGAAACGCTGGTCGGCCGCGGGCCAAGGGTCGCCCAGGACATGCTCGTTGAGCGCCTCACCCGTGCCCAGGCCGAAGCGGAAGCGTCCGTTCGTCAGCACGGCGGAGGTGGCCGCAGCCTGCGCGTTGAGGGCGGGGTGCAGCCGTACGGTCGGGCAGGTGACGAACGTCGTCACGGGCAGCGAGCAGACCTGCGAGAGGGCGCCGATCACCGACCAGACGAACGGGCTCTGCCCCTGCTCGTCGCCCCAGGGGTGGAAGTGGTCCGAGATGGCGAGGGCGTCGAACCCGGCTTCCTCCGCCGCCTTCGCCTGGGCGAGGAGCTCGGCCGGGCCGAACTCCTCGCTCGCGAGGAAATATCCGTACACAGTCATGGCGCCGCCGTCAGCCGCCGAGGGCCTTGCGCAGCTCGGCCTTGTTCATCGACGAACGGCCCTCGATGTTGCGTCGCTGCGCCTCCTCGTAGAGCTGCTCCTTCGTCCGCCCCTGCTTGCCGGTGTGCGAACGCTCGCCGCCCTTCTGGGAGGCGGACTTCGAGCCCCTGGTGGAGCTCTTGCTCGCGGTCTTCGACTCTCCGGAGCGGGCACGTTCCTTGTTCACGGTCCGGGCCGCGATCTCCTTGGCCCGGCTCTCGGAGGCGCCGCGCTTCTGTGCGCCTTCCTTGATGTGCTCGTACTGCCGTTCCCGCTTAGCACTCGATCCTGCTGGCATGGCACGGCGCCCCTTCGCGCTGGTGGACGGTTGCTTCGGTGGCCGCTCCACGGGGGAGCCGCCGGGTCACCACTAGGGCATGGCCCCGGGTCCCCGCTGCTCTCCACCTCAAACCCGGGCGGCCGGGCGCGGCGACACGGGCGGGGCCGATCGAGCGATCCCCGCGAAGCGCACAACCATCGGCATGTGTGGTGGGTCATACCAAGCGCGAGCAGACCACTCCAACACTCATATGGGGGGAAATATGCGATTCAACCGATCTGCCCTGACCGTCTCCGCCCTGGCGGCCCTGGCGCTCGGCGGGTCGACGGCCCTGGCGACACCCGCCGCGGCCGCACCCAACACCACTCCGCAGAAGGTCTGCGGCAGCAGCTACAAGACCGTCAACTCGGCGCCCGTCGGCACCCGCGGCACCGTCTACCTGACCTACAACGCGACCAACGGCAAGAACTGCGTCGTCACCATCCGCAACAACCCCGGCACCTCCATGGACATGTCGTCCTGGATCTACGTCCCGGACACCGGCGAGGGCGGCGACGACTACGGCAGCTACACGTCGTACGCGGGCCCGGTCTACGTCTACGGCAAGGCGCACTGCGTGGACTGGGGCGGCAGCATCGGCAACGTGTACGTCCAGATCACCGGCTCCAACTGCGCGGCCCTGAAGGAGAAGCGGGTCACCACCGTCCGCTGACCCACCCGCCGGAACGCACCGGCACGGCGACTCCACGGCCCCGCTCAGGCACGCCTGGGCGGGGCTGCGGCGTGCGGGCGCGCCGGGCCCGCGAGCAGGCCGCCCAGCAGTAGCCCCCGTACACCGCACAGGTCACGATGACCTCACGGGCGCGGTTCACGTCCGGTGACCATGCTCACGTTCGCAGACAGGGCTGTCTGCGGTGGGCGGCGGGTACGCAAGCACCTGCACTGCTCAACCACCGTGTCTTCCCCCTGACGTTGAGGAATCGGATGTTCACCAAAGTGCTCGTGGCCAACCGTGGAGAGATCGCGATCCGGGCGTTCCGGGCCGCGTTCGAGCTGGGGATCTCGACGGTGGCGGTCTTCCCGCACGAGGACCGCAACTCACTGCACCGGGCGAAGGCCGACGAGTCGTATCTGGTCGGCGAGCGCGGGCACCCCGTACGGGCGTACCTCTCGGTCGACGAGATCATCAAGGCCGCGCGCAAGGCCGGCGCCGACGCCGTCTACCCCGGTTACGGCTTCCTGTCCGAGAACCCGCACCTCGCCGCCGCGTGCGCGGAGGCGGGCATCACCTTCGTCGGGCCGCCCGCGGACGTCCTGCATCTGACCGGCAACAAGTCCCGTGCGGTCGCCGCGGCCCGCGAGGCCGGGGTGCCGGTGCTCGCCTCGTCCGAGCCGACCACCGACGTGGACGCGCTGCTCGCCGCGGCCGACGACGTGGGCTTCCCGCTGTTCGTCAAGGCCGTCGCGGGCGGCGGCGGGCGCGGCATGCGCCGCGTCACCCGGCCCGAGGAGCTGCGCGAATCGATCGTCGCCGCCAGCCGGGAGGCCGAGTCCGCGTTCGGCGACGGCACCGTCTTCCTCGAACAGGCCGTGGTCAACCCGCGCCACATCGAGGTGCAGATCCTCGCCGACGCCGAGGGCAACGTCGTCCACCTCTACGAGCGGGACTGCTCCGTGCAGCGCCGCCACCAGAAGGTCGTCGAGATCGCCCCCGCCCCGAACCTCGACCCGCAGCTGCGCGAGCGGATCTGCGCCGACGCCGTCGCCTTCGCCCGGCACATCGGGTACGTCAACGCCGGCACCGTCGAGTTCCTCGTCGACGAGCGCGGCAACCACGTGTTCATCGAGATGAACCCGCGCATCCAGGTCGAGCACACGGTCACCGAGCAGGTCACCGGCCGCGACCTGGTGATCGCCCAACTGCGCATCGCCGCCGGCGCCACCCTGCCCGAACTGCGCCTCACGCAGGACGACATCGTGCTCTCCGGCGCCGCCCTGCAGTGCCGGATCACCACCGAGGACCCCGCCAACGGCTTCCGGCCCGACACCGGCACCATCTCCGCGTACCGCTCGCCCGGCGGCCCCGGCGTGCGGCTCGACGGCGGCACCGTGCACACCGGCGCCCAGGTCAGCGCGCACTTCGACTCGATGCTCGTCAAGCTGACCTGCCACGGCCACAACTTCGCCAACGCCGCCCGCAGGGCACGCCGTGCCATCGCCGAGTTCCGCATCCGCGGGGTGTCGACCAACCTGCCGTTCCTGGCCGCCGTCCTGCACGACCCCGACTTCCAGGCCGGGCGGGTCACCACCAGCTTCATCGACGAGCGGCCCGAACTCCTGCGCACCCGCCCCTCCGCCGACCGGGGCAGCCGCATCCTGCACCACCTCGCCGAGACCACCGTCAACAAGCCGCACGGGCCGCGGCCGTTCGTCGTCGACCCCGCCGACAAGCTCCCCGCCACCGACCTCACCACCGTGCCGCCCGCCGGTTCGCGGCAGCGGCTCGCCGAGCTCGGGCCCGAGGCGTTCGCGGCCGAGCTGCGCGGACAGAGCGCGGTCGCCGTCACCGACACCACGTTCCGCGACGCCCACCAGTCGCTCCTCGCCACCCGCGTCCGCACCCGCGACCTCCTCGCCGTCGCCCCGCACGTGGCCCGCACGGCGCCGGAACTGCTCAGCCTGGAGTGCTGGGGCGGAGCGACGTACGACGTGGCGCTGCGGTTCCTCGCCGAGGACCCGTGGGAACGCCTCGCCCTGCTGCGGGAGGCCGCGCCGAACATCTGCACCCAGATGCTGCTCCGCGGCCGCAACACCGTCGGCTACACGCCGTACCCGACCGAGGTGACCGACGCGTTCGTCGCCGAGGCCGCCGCGACCGGCATGGACATCTTCCGCATCTTCGACGCCCTCAACGACGTCGCGCAGATGCGTCCCGCCATCGACGCCGTACGCGCCACCGGCACCGCCGTCGCCGAAGTCGCCCTCTGCTACACCGGTGACCTCAGCGACCCCGGCGAGCGGCTCTACACCCTCGACTACTACCTGCGGCTGGCCGAGGAGATCGTCGCGGCCGGGGCGCATGTCCTGGCGATCAAGGACATGGCGGGGCTGCTGCGTCCCCCGGCGGCCCGCAAGCTGGTCACCGCGCTGCGCGAGCGGTTCGACCTGCCCGTCCACCTGCACACGCACGACACCGCGGGCGGTCAGCTGGCCACGCTGATCGCGGCGATCGACGCCGGGGTGGACGCCGTCGACGCGGCCGTCGCGTCCATGGCGGGCACCACCAGCCAGCCCTCCCTGTCCGCCCTGGTCGCCGCCACCGACCACACCGACCGCGCAACGGGCCTGTCCCTGCAGGCGGTCGGCGACCTGGAGCCGTACTGGGAGGCCGTACGCAAGGTCTACCGGCCCTTCGAGTCCGGGCTCGCCTCGCCCACCGGGCGGGTCTACCACCACGAGATCCCCGGCGGCCAGCTGTCCAACCTGCGCCAGCAGGCCATCGCGCTCGGCCTCGGCGACCGCTTCGAGCTGATCGAGGACTGCTACGCCGCCGCGGACGCGATGCTGGGCCGGCTCGTGAAGGTCACCCCGTCCTCCAAGGTCGTCGGCGACCTGGCCCTGCACCTGGTCGGGGCCGGGGTCGAGGCGCGGGACTTCGAGACCGACCCGGCCAAGTTCGACCTGCCGGACTCGGTGATCGGCTTCCTGCGCGGCGAGCTCGGCGACCCGCCCGGCGGCTGGCCCGAGCCGTTCCGCACCCGCGCCCTCGAAGGCCGCCCCACGAAGGCCGAGACCGCGCAGCTCACCGAGGAGGACCGCGAGGGCCTGCGCGACAACCGCCGCGCCACCCTGAACCGGCTGCTCTTCCCCGGCCCCACCAAGGAGTTCGAGGCCCACCGCGAGACGTACGGGGACACCTCGGTGCTCTCCACCAAGGACTTCTTCTACGGCCTCGAACCGGAGACGGAGCACACCGTCACCCTGGAGCAGGGCGTGAACCTGCTGATCGAGCTGGAGGCCATCTCGGAGGCCGACGAGCGCGGCTACCGCACGGTCCTCGCGACCCTCAACGGCCAGCTCCGCCCGGTCGCCGTGCGCGACACGTCCATCGCTACGGAGGTCAAGGTCGCCGAGAAGGCCGACCGCGGCAACGACGGCCATGTGGCAGCGCCCTTCGCGGGCGTCGTCACGCTGCAGGTGCAGGAGGGCTCGCCGGTCGAGGCCGGGCAGACGGTCGCCACCATCGAGGCGATGAAGATGGAGGCCACGATCACGGCCCAACGCAGCGGCAAGGTCGCCCGGTTGGCGATCGGGGAGATCCAGCAGGTGGAAGGGGGAGACCTGCTGCTCGAAATCCGCTGAGCCCCGGCACCCCCTCACGTCGCGCCCCCGCGGCGGCGGACCTCGCGTCCCCGCCGCGGGGGCGCGTCCGTTTTCCTCCCGTACGGGCCGTTCTTCCGAGCGGGCCGCCCAAGAACAGCGTCGTCCCGCCGCGAAACGTCACCCCTGAAAAATGTTCCCTTGAACGTACAACCACCTGCCTCTCCCGGGAGTCGTACTTGCTCGTTACGCACAGAACTACCCTGAGGGGTGGGGCAATTGAGCCCGAAAGGTACAAGAGGCTATAGAGCCATGCCGCTGCGGCGACGGGTCTGGGTGACGCTCGGAGCGGTCGTCGTCGGCGGCACCGGAATCGCCACGTACGCCATGGCCGGACCGGACACGGCGGGCGGCGGGGCGGCGCGCAGCAAGCGGCCGGTCGAGGTGTACGACATCGCGCTGCGTTCGGCGGGCGCCGGGAAGCGCGAGCTGCCGCGCACCGCCACCGAGCCGTTCTCGCTGCTCGGCGTCTCCTGGCAGGGCCCGCGGAAGACGGTCGAGGGCCGCGCCGAGGTGCGCACCCGGTCGGTGGAGAGCGGCGCCTGGTCCGTGTGGCAGCCGCTGGGCCTCGACCCGCATGTGCAGGAGGACGTGGAGCCCGGTATGCGGGGCGCGTCCGAGCCGCTGTGGGTGGGGCCGTCGGACGGTGTCGAGGTGCGGGTCGTCGCGGCCGACGGAACCTCGACGGACAGCCTGCCCAAGGGACTTGAGGTCAACCTGGTCGACCCGGGCGTGACCGCGAAGGAGGCGAGCGACCCGGCCCTGGACCCGGAGGCGATGAGCCCGGCGGCGTACGCGCTGCCCGCCGCCACCGAGGAGCCGGCCCCCGCCGACCCGACGCCGACGGACCCGGCGCCCACGGGCCCCGCGCCCGACCCCACGACGCCCGCCCCCACCGCGGAGCCGACGACGGAGCCGACCACCGGGCCCACCGGAGAGCCCACGGGCGAGCCGACCGGGAACCCGACCGGGGAGCCCACCACGTCCCCCGAGCCCACCCCGACCAAGCCCCCGGCGCCGCCGTCCACGGTGAACCGGCCGCCGATCATCGGCCGGGCCGCGTGGGGCGCCGACGAGTCCAAGGTGAAGGACCCCGTCGAGTACATCGACAAGATCCAGGCGGTCTTCGTCCACCACACGGTCGGCGGCAACAACTACAGCTGCGCCGAGTCCCCGGCCCTGGTGCGCGGCATCATGGCGTACCACGTGGACGTCGAGGGCTGGAACGACCTGGGCTACAACTTCCTCGTCGACAAGTGCGGCCGGATCTTCGAGGGCCGGGGCGGCGGCGTCGACCTGCCGGTCAAGGGCGCGCACACCTACGGCTACAACAAGTACTCGACCGGCATCGCCTTCCTCGGCGACTTCGAGGGCAATGCGACCACCCCGGCCGGACGCCCCAGCCGCGCCGCGCTCGAATCGGCGTCCCGGGTCGCGGCCTGGAAGCTCGGCCAGTACGGCGGTGACCCGCAGGGCAAGGTGACGCTGCAGCAGATCCTCACCAAGTCCGACGGCACCGAGTACAACGGCGTGCTCAAGGAGTTCAACGTGATCTCCGGGCACCGGGACGGCTTCGCCACCCAGTGCCCCGGCGAGAACCTGTACGCGAAGCTCGGCGAGATCCGCCGGTACGCCGCGAGCCCGGCCCGCGACTCCGCCGTCCCCACCGCCGACGTCGACCGCGACGGCATCCCCGACCTGGTCGCGGGCACCCCGCGCGCCTCCGGCGGCGTGGGCACCCTGACCGTGGTGCCCGGCGGCCTCGACGGCCCCGTCGCCACCGCCAAGCGGACCCTCACCCAGTCCAGCCCCGGTGTCCCCGGCGCCTCCGAGTCCGGCGACAACTTCGGCGCCGCCACCGCGTGGGGCGACATCGACGGCGACGGCCACGCCGACCTCGCGATCGGCGCGCCCGGCGAGGACGACACCTCCGGCCACGCGGACCGGGGCGCCGTCACCGTCCTGTACGGCCCGTCCCTGGCCACCGGCACGTCCTTCACCACGGGCGCCGGCGCCCCGACGACCGGCGCGAAGTTCGGCTCGGCCGTCACCGTCGGCGACTTCAACTCCGACGGCAAGGCGGACGTGTTCGCGGCCGCCACCGGCAGCGGCGGCGGCTGGTACGCGCGCACCGGCTCCGGCACCGGCACCGGCGGCGCCCTGACCTCGGCGACCGGAGCGCTCTCGTACGCGGACGCCGCGACGGGCGACTTCAACCGCGACGGCTACGGGGACGTGGCCCTCAACTACCGCGACCAGTCCGGCGTCGGCCGCGTCGCCTGGTTCAAGGGCGGCAAGGCGGGCCTGACCAAAGTCGGCGTGCTCTCCGTGAAGGGCGGCCGCTCCCTCGCCGTCGGCGACTTCAACGGCAACGGCTACGACGACCTCGTCATCGGCCAGCCGTACACCGCAGAGTCGGGCGCGTACGCGGGCGGTCAGCTGACCATGGTCCTCGGCACGTCCACCGGGTTCACCACGACCGGGATGCGCACGATCCACCAGGACACGTCCGGGGTGCCGGGAGCGGCCGAGGCGGGCGACGCGCTCGGCTGGTCGGTGTCCGCGGGCGACGTGAACGCCGACGGGTACGCGGACGTCCTGGCGGGCGCGCCCCACGAGGACATGACGCGCGACGGCACGGCCCGCAAGGACGCGGGCACCAGCCTGCTGATCAAGGGCACGTCGACCGGCCTGAGCGGCACCGGCACGGTCGCGTACACGCAGGACACCACCGGCATCAGCGGCGCCACCGAGGCCGGCGACCGGCTCGGCTCGGCCGTCGTCCTGCACGACCTGTCCGGCTACGGCCGGGCCGACCTCGCCATCGGCGTGGACGGCGAGGACGCGGGCAACGGCACGATCCTGCAGCTGGACAGCGGCAGCAAGGGCGTGTCCACCACCGGCGCCGTGTACTACGGCGTCACGCAGCTCGGCACTCCCGCGGGCGCCCGCCTGGGCGAGTCCCTCACGCCCACCGGCTGAGGCCCGGCGGAAGCGGTGCGCCCGGGGCCGTCCACGCCCCGGGCGCGCCGCGCCTCCCGGCACCGCCGAGCCGGGCGGTACGCGGCGGGTGCGCCTCGTACCCTCGTCACATGACGGAGCAGGAGATCCAGCTCAAGGCGATCGCGGCACTCACGGCCCTGCGTGGCGGAGTCGGGGCGGACTATGTGTCCGAGCTGCTCGGGGAGGTCGTCCCCACGCAGTTCCTGGTCCCCGACACCCAGGACCCGGCGGAGATCAGCGAGGCCGTCCTCGCCCAGCTGTCCGAGCCGTTGAGCAATCTGTTCAACGGCCTTGTCCTGGCCTTCCAGACGGTTGCCGACGCGTACGACAGCACCGAACCCGACAGTCCCACCGAGGCGGTCCTCCAGGCCCTCGCGCTGCAGATCGCGCGCGAGGAGGAGTGACGTCCCGCACCGCGAGACGCCTGGTCCCTACAGCTTTTCGGCGCCCCCGATCCGAACCTCCGGACGGGGGCGCCTTGTTGTGCGCCCCCGTGAACGTTCCGGGTGAACGAGGGCTGCACGGGGGCTTGACGTTGTCGTGGGACGGAGGGAACTGTGTTGCGCACTGAGGTCCTGGTTGCGCCATATGCAATCACCGGGAGTGGTGGCGTTCGAGCCCCGCCCGGCATCCCCCCTTCGAAAGGCGTCGGATGAGCAAGGTCATGGCTAGGAAAGCAAGATCAGAAACACGGATCGACCCGGCGGTCCTGTACGTGTCCGTGACGTTGGCGGCCCTCTTCGTCGGCTGGGGCGTCTTCTTCACCGACAGCCTCGCCGCGGTGGCCGAGTCCACCCTCGGGCTGGTCATCGACCGGTTCGGCTGGTTGTTCGTGCTGGCAAGCGCCGGTTTCGTGCTCCTCGCCGGGGCGCTCGCCGTGAGCCGGTTCGGCGACATCCGGCTCGGCCGGGACGACGAGCGGCCGGAGTTCCGTACCGCGTCCTGGGTCGCGATGATGTTCAGCGCGGGCATGGGCATCGGGTTGATGTTCTACGGGGCGAGCGAGCCGGTCATGCATATGGCGAGCCCGCCGCCGGGCACCGCCGAGGCGGGCTCGGGGAACGCGGCGCGGGTCGCCCTCGAATACTCGTACTTCCACTGGGCCATCCACCCGTGGGCGCTGTACGCGGTGGCCGGGCTCGTGCTCGCCTACTTCGGGTTCCGCAAGGGCGGCAGCAACCTGATCAGCTGTGCGTTCCGGCCGCTGCTCGGGGACCGGGTGGACGGGCCGATCGGCAAGTCCATCGACATCCTGGCGATCTTCGCGACGCTCTTCGGCTCCGCCGTGTCGCTCGGTCTCGGTGCGATGCAGATCAACAGCGGCCTCAACTCGGTGTGGGGCGTTGGGAGTTCGACGGGGCTCGCGGTGTCGGTCATCGCCGTGCTCACGGTGCTCTTCGTGCTGTCCGCGCTGTCGGGTGTGCACCGCGGCATCCAGTGGCTGAGCAACGGCAACATGATCCTGGCCGGGGTGCTGTTGTTGTTCGTGTTCGTCGCCGGGCCGACGGTGTTCATCCTGAACAGCCAGACCGAGGCCGTCGGCGGCTATCTCGCGTCGCTGCCGCAGATGAGTTTCCGCACCGGTGCGTTCGGCGGCGGCGAGTGGCTGTCCGGGTGGACGGTCTTCTACTGGGCGTGGTGGATCTCCTGGACGCCGTTCGTCGGCATGTTCATCGCGCGGATCTCGCGCGGCCGTACGATCCGGCAGTTCATCGTCGGCGTGATCCTCGCGCCGAGCCTGGTGAGCGTGGTGTGGTTCGCGATCCTCGGCGGTACGGCGCTGAACCAGGAGATGCACGGGGCGAAGCTGTCCGAGGCCGTCGCCAAGGGCGAGGAGGCGGGCCTTTTCGCCACGCTCGCCAACCTGCCCTGGTTCCAGGTCACTTCGGTGGTCGTCATGGTGCTCGTCGGGCTGTTCTTCGTCAGCGGGGCGGATGCGGCGTCCGTGGTGCTCGGCACGCTCTCCTGTCGCGGCAGCGTCAACCCGAGCCGCCTGGTGGTGATCCTCTGGGGCGCGCTGACCGGTCTGGTCGCGGCGGTGCTGCTGATGGCCGGCGGGCTCGAAGCCGTCAAACAGGTGGCGATCCTCGCGGCGTTCCCGTTCCTGTTCGTGATGATCGGCATGTGCGTCTCGCTCGTGAAGGCACTCCGTGCCGAACCGCACCCCGGTGACCCAACTTCCGTTCTGAGAAAGGAAGTTGAGGACGCCGTCGAGGCGGAGGAGTCCGCCGGTCCGGCCGGTGTCATGGCGGGCGCGCGGGAGTCGTAGGCCCCCTCGGGGGCGCGGTCGGCGGGACCGTTCCCGTGCCGCTTTCGGCGCCGCCTCGCAGCGCCTTGACAGCGCCCCCGGACCCCCTCCAGACTCGTTGCGTAAAGCGAAGCCTGTTTCTTTATGTGCAACGAGGAGTCGATGATGATTCCCGTACGTCGCGTTGCCGAGCCTCAGCCGAATCCGTCCGCAGGGGATGCCGAATGAAGACCGTGGCCGTGATCGGAGGCTCGCTCGCGGGCCTCGCCGCCGCACGCTCGCTGCGCGGGCAGGGGTACGAGGGCCGACTCGTCGTCGTGGGCGACGAGCTCCACCGCCCGTACGACAGGCCGCCGTTGTCGAAGGGCTTCCTCAAGGGCGCGGTGCCCGAGGAGGAGCTGGCCCTCGAGGCGGAGGACGACGACCAGCTCGACGCCGAGTGGCTGCTCGGCACCCGGGCCACCGGCCTCGACATCCGGGACCGGTCGATCCACCTCGACGACGGCCGCGTGCTCGGCGTCGACGGAGTGGTGGTCGCCACCGGCGCCGGGGCACGGCACCTGCCCGGCGGCCAGAACCTGACCGGCGTGCATGTGGTGCGCACCCTCGACGACGCCCGTGCACTGCGGGCGGACCTGGCCCGCGGCGGTCGGCTCGTGGTCGTCGGCGGCGGCTTCATCGGCGTCGAAGTCGCCTCCACCGCACGGGAGTTGGGGCTCGACGTGACGCTCGTCGTGTCCGGCGCCGTACCGCTGGCCGGGGCCCTCGGGTCGGCGATGGCCACGGAGCTGGCGCCGATCCACGCCGACCACGGCGCGCGCGTCGTCGGCGGCGCGAGCGTCGTCGGCGTGACCGGCACACCCGGCACGACCGGCGTGCCCGGCCGGGTGGAGGCGGTCCAGCTCGCCGACGGCCGCAGCGTGCCGGCGGACATCGTCGTCGTCGGCATCGGCGCCGCGCCGCACACCGACTGGCTCCTCGGCTCCGGCGTCGAGCTGGACGACGGCGTGCGCTGCGGGGCCGACGGGACGACCAACATCCCGCAGGTCGTCGCGGTCGGCGACTGCGCCGCCTGGTACGACCCGGCCCTCGGCCGGCACCGCCGGGTCGAGCACTGGACCGGCGCCAACGAGCGGCCCGCCACGGCCGTCGCAGCCCTCCTGTCCGGCGGCACAGCCGCGTTCCGGCCGCCGAAGCCGCCGTACTTCTGGTCCGAGCAGTACGGCGTGCGCATCCAGTTCGCCGGACACCTCGGGCGGGCCGACAGCGTCGCCGTCGAGGAGGGCAGCGCCGACGACCGCAGCTTCCTCGCCGTCTACCGGAGCGCGGGCGAACCGGTCGCCGTCCTCGGCGTGAACCGGGCCAAGCAGTTCACCCGGTGGCGCAAGCAGCTCGCCGCCGCGGCGGTGGGGGTCGGAACGGCATGAGCACGGTCGCACGGCCGACCCCGGGAGCCCTCGCGCTGCAGGCGCGGGGGCTCCCCGGCTCGGCACCGCTCCCGACGCAGGGAACCAGGACGCTGGTCATGGGCGTCGTCAACGTCACCCCCGACTCGTTCTCGGACGGCGGCCGCTGGTTCGAACCGTGGCAGGCGGTCGCCCACGGCCTCGCGCTCGTCGACCAAGGCGCGGACATCCTCGACGTGGGCGGCGAGTCCACCCGGCCCGGCGCCCGACGCCCCACAGCCGAGGAGGAGTTGAGGCGCGTCATACCCGTCGTACGCGAACTCGCCGCGACCGGCGCGCGGGTCAGCGTCGACACGATGCGGGCCGAGGTGGCCGCGCGGGCCGTCGAAGCCGGAGCATGCCTCGTCAACGACGTGTCCGGCGGGCTCGCCGACCCCGAGATGCTGCCCTTCGTCGCCGACGCGGGCACGCCGTACGTGGCGATGCACTGGCGCGGGCACTCCGCCGGGATGCAGGCCAACGCGGTGTACGACGACGTCGTGACCGATGTGGTCGACGCGCTGCGGCTGCGCGTCGAGGCGGCGGTGCTCGCCGGGGTGCGGCGCGAGGCGATCGTCGTCGACCCCGGACTCGGGTTCGCCAAGGACGCCGACCACAACTGGCAGCTGCTGGGCCGCCTCCCCGAAGTCCTCGCCCTCGGGCATCCGGTGCTCGTGGGCGCGGCCCGCAAGGCCTTCCTCGGCCGGCTGCTCGCCGACCCGGTGACGGGGGAGCCACGGCCGGCGCGCGAGCGGGACGCGGCGACGTCCGCGGTGTCGGCGCTCGCTGCGGTGCAGGGGGCCTGGTGTGTGCGGGTTCATGATGTTGCGTCTACGGCGGATGCGGTGCGGGTCGCTGCGCGGTGGGCGTCGGAGGCGGGTGCGCCCTCCTGACCTCCCCCCTTCCGCTTCCGCGGGGGTGGTTGTTCGTCTGCGGCGCCGTGGTGGGCAGGGGTCGTCGGGGCTCCGCCCCGGCCCCTCGGGCTGTCGTTCGGCTGCTGCGCCGTGGTGGTTGCTCGCGCAGTTCCCCGCGCCCCTTTGGGGTTGGGGCTTTGCCCCTGGCCCCGGGGGTTGTTGTTTGTCTGCTGCGCCGTGGTGGCTGGTCGCGCAGTTCCCCGCGCCCCTTTGGGGTTGGGGCTTCGCCCCTGGCCCCAGGGTTGTTGTTTGTCTGCTGCGCCGTGGTGGTTGCTCGCGCAGTTCCCCGCGCCCCTTTCGGGGCTTCGGTTGTCGTGGTTGCTCGCGTGGTTTTCCGCGCCCCTGAGGCGGGGCCTCTTGCTCCGTAGGGTTCGGGGAGGGGGCGCCGGGCGTGGGCAGGGGTTAGATCGCTCGGTTCAAGCGGAGTGTTATTTCGTCGGCGCCTGCCGTCAACGCCGGGGCTATTTCGTGGAGGTGGGGTTCCGTGAAGCGGTAGGCCGGGCCTGAGGCTGTCAGGGCCGCTACCGTTTCGCCGGTCGCCGAGCGGATCGGGGCGGCGATCGCGTTGAGGCCTTCCTCGTACTCCTCGAGGGCCAACGCATAGCCCTGGGCGCGGACTTCGGCCAGGGCCTTCTCCAGGTCGGCCTCCGACGTGAGGGTGTGCGGCGTCGTACGGGGGAGGCCCGCCTCGGCGAGCAGTGCCGCGCGCTCCTCGGCGGGCAGGTACGCGAGCAGGACCTTGCCGTTGGCCGTGGAGTGCAGCGGCGTCTGCCGGCCGACCCAGTTCTGCGCGGTGATGCCGGAGGGGCCGCGGACCTGGTCCAGGTTGATCACGCAATGCGCTTCCAGGACCCCGATGTTGATGGTCTCGCCGAGTTCCTGCGCGAGCCGGTCGCAGATCTTCCGCCCGTACCGCGTCACCGGGATGCGCCCGGTGACGGCCCCGGCGAGGCGGACGATGCCGAAGCCGAGGTGGTACTTGCCGCGTTCGCCGTCCTGCTCGACCATGCCGTGCGCCTCCAGGGCGCCGAGCAGCCGGAACGCGGTCGACTTGTGGACGTCCATGGCGGCAGCCACTTCGCTGACGCCCGACTCGCCGTGCTCGGCGAGTATCTCCAGGACGGCGACAGCACGGTCGACGGATTGCACCCCGCCGCCGGCAGCGCCTGCAACCCCAGCACTGTCGTTGCTCATGGCGCAACTATAAGTGAATTGCCCAACTTGACTACCCCCTTGCGGAGCGAAGTTCGCGCGGCTCCCGCGCACGCGGAACGGGCGCCCGTACCTGCGGGAGACAGGCGCCCGGAGAGCCCCGGCGTACGGCCCGGATCAGCGGAAGACGACCGTGCGGTTGTCGTTGATCATCACGCGGCTCTCGCTGTGCCACTCCACCGCGCGGGCCAGCACCCGGGCCTCCACGTCACGGCCGAGCGCGACCAGGCTCGCCGCGTTCTGCGAGTGGCTCACCCGCGTCACGTCCTGCTCGATGATCGGGCCCTCGTCCAGGTCGGGCGTCACATAGTGGGCCGTGGCGCCGATGAGCTTCACGCCCCGGTCGTGCGCCTGGTTGTAGGGCTTGGCGCCCTTGAAGCTCGGCAGGAACGAGTGGTGGATGTTGATCGCCCGGCCTTCGAGCTGCTTGCACAGGTCGTTGGAGAGGATCTGCATGTAGCGGGCGAGGACGACGAGATCCACGTCCAATTCGGCGACCAGGGCGAGGAGTTGGGCCTCCGCCTCCTCCTTCGTGTCCGGTGTCACCGGGATGTGGTGGAAGGGGATGCCGTAACTCTCCGCCAGCGGTTCGAAGGTCCGGTGGTTGGAGACGATCGCCGGGATCTCGATGTTGAGCGAGCCGGTGCTCTGCCGGAACAGCAGGTCGTTCAGGCAGTGGCCGAACTTCGACACCATGATCAGCGTGCGCGTCGGTGTCGACGTGGCATGCAGCTGCCAGGTGATCCCGTACGCCTCCGCCACCGGGCCGAAGCCGGAGCGCAGGTGCTCCAGGGTGGCTTCCGGATCGGATACGTCGAACTGGACCCGCATGAAGAAGCGGTTCTGTTGCCGGTCGTCGAACTGCTGGCTCTCCTGGATGTTCCCGGAGTGGTCGACGAGGAACCCGGTGACCGCGTGGACGAGGCCGGCGCGGTCGGGGCACGAGAGGGTGAGGACGTACTCACTGCCGGGGTTCGGGTGCAGGGACACGGGGTCCTCCCAGAGATGCGTATAGCGCAACACAGTGATTGATGCGCAACATAGTCGGGGTCGGTGCGCGCTCCGGTCAAGAGCCTTCCGGGGCCCGGTTTCCCGTGAATTTCCGGCGTGCGCCCGCCGTTCGAACCGCCACCTCGACCGATGGCCGACAGCGCCCGGAAACCGGCTCTCCCGCACGGGATTCACCCCTTGACAGCGCCTTGGGGCGGCTGCACTGTTTGTTGCGCAACCCGATGTGCGTTGCACATCAAGCAACTTCTTTCTGAGTTTCTGATGGGAGAGTGGCGGCGATGGCGGGACCGCGCGTGGTCATCATCGGGGCGGGCGTCGTAGGCGCGGCGCTTGCCGACGAGCTGTCCGTACGGGGCTGGACCGAGGTGACCGTGGTCGACCAGGGGCCCCTGCCGGCCACCGGCGGCTCCAGCTCGCACGCCCCCGGCCTGGTGTTCCAGACGAACGCCTCCAAGGCCCTTACGGAGATGGCCCGTTACACCGTGGAGAAGTTCTCCGCACTGGAGATCGACGGGAAGCCCTGCTTCCTGCAGGTCGGCGGCCTGGAGGTCGCCACCACACCGGAGCGCCTGGCCGAGCTGCAGCGGCGGCACGGCTGGGTGACGTCCTGGGGCGTCGAGGCCCGGCTCGTCGGACCCGAGGAGTGCGTGCAACTGCACCCGCTGGTCAACCCCGACCGGGTGCTCGGCGGACTCCTCATCCCGACCGACGGCCTCGCCAAGGCCGTCAACGCGGTCGAGGCCCAGCTCAAGGCCGCGGAGGAACGCGGCGTACGACTCCTCGGCGGGCACGAGGTCCTCGATGTCCTGACCGAGGACGACGGCGAGGGCGGCGAGCGCGTCACCGCGGTCGTCACCGACCAGGGCGAGATCGCGGCGGACATCGTCGTGTGCTGCGCCGGCATCTGGGGCCCGAAGGTCGCCCGCATGGTCGGCATGGACCTGCCGCTGACCCCGCTCGCGCACCAGCTCGCCTGGACCGGGCCCGTGCCCGAGCTCGCCGGGCAGACCGAGGAGGCGGTCCGGCCGATCCTGCGCCACCAGGACGCCGACCTCTACTACCGCGACAGCCACGACCGGCTCGGCATCGGCTACTACGGCCACCGTGCCATGCCCGTCTCGGTCGACGACATCGCCTCCCTCGACGAGGCCGAGGAGATGCCCTCCGTACTCCGCTTCACTCCGGAGGACTTCGCCCCGGCCTGGACCGAGACGCAGTCCCTGCTGCCCTCGACCCGCGAGGCGAAGGTCGAGGAGGGCATCAACGGGCTGTTCTCCTTCACCACCGACGGCATGCCGCTGCTCGGTGAATCGCCCGAGGTGAAGGGCTTCTGGGTGGCGGAGGCGGTGTGGGTGACGCACTCCGCGGGCGTCGGCCGCGCCGTGGCCGAGTGGCTGGTCGACGGCCACTGTTCGTCGTTCGACCTGCACGAGTGCGACGTCAACCGCTTCGAGCCGCACCAACTCGCCCCGGAGTATGTCCTGGCGCGCGACTGCCAGAACTTCGACGAGGTCTACGACATCCTCCACCCCCTCCAGCCGGCTGGTGCGCCTCGGCCTCTGCGCACCAGCCCCTTCCACCCCCGTCAGCAGGAGCTCGGAGCCACCTTCCTGGAGGCCTCCGGGTGGGAGCGGCCGCAGTGGTACGCGGCCAACGAGCACCTGCTGGCGGGGCGGGAGATCCCCGTGCCCAACGACTGGGCGGCACAGTTCTGGTCGCCGATCGTCGGCGCCGAGGCGCAGCACACCCGTGAAGCGGTCGCGATGTACGACATGACCGCGCTCAAGCGCCTCGAAGTCACCGGGCGCGGCGCCGCCGCGTTCCTGCAGCGCCTCGTCACCGGCAACGTCGACAAGTCCGTCGGCTCGGTCACGTACACCCTGCTGCTCGACATCGACGGCGGCATCCGCAGCGACGTGACGATCGCGCGGCTCGGCCGGGACCGGTTCCAGGTCGGTGCCAACGGCAACCTCGACCTCGACTGGTTCACCCGGCACCTGCCCGCCGACGGCACGGTGCAGGTGCGGGACATCACCGCCGGGACCTGCTGCATCGGCCTGTGGGGGCCGAAGGCCCGCGAGGTGCTGCAGCCGCTCACCGACGCCGACTTCTCCAACGCGGGCCTGAAGTTCTTCCGCGCCAAGGAGGCCTACATCGGGTCCGTCCCGGTCACCGCGATGCGCCTGTCGTACGTCGGTGAGCTGGGCTGGGAGCTGTACACCACCGCCGACATGGGCCTGAAGCTGTGGGACACCTTGTGGGAGGCCGGGCAGGAGCACGGCATCATCGCGGGCGGTCGCGGCGCCTTCAACAGCCTGCGCCTGGAGAAGGGTTACCGCTCCTTCGGCGCCGACATGACCTACGAGCACGACCCGTACGAGGCCGGCGTCGGCTTCGCGGTGAAGAAGGACAAGGAGGACTTCATCGGCAAGGACGCCCTGGAGCGCCGCGCCGAGAACGTCACCCGCCGCCTCACCTGCCTCACCATCGACGAGCCGAGCGACGTCGTCATGGGCAAGGAACCCGTCTACGACGGCGACCGTCCGGTCGGCTACGTCACCAGCGCCGCCTACGGCCACACCATCGGCAAGGGCATCGCCTACGCCTGGCTCCCGGCCGAACTCGCCACCCCCGGACAGCAGTTGACCATCGGCTACTTCGACCGGCGGATCACCGCGGTCGTCACCGCCGAGCCCCTGTTCGACCCCAAGATGACGCGCCTGCGCGGCTAGCACAACGCTAGGAAAGGTGTCAGACATGAGCGCGAAAATCCTCGACGGCAAAGGCACGGCGGCCGCCATCCGTGCCGAACTCGCCGCGCGCGTCGCGGTGTTGGCCGAACACGGCGTCGTCCCCGGTCTCGGCACGGTCCTGGTCGGCGACGACCCGGGCAGCCACGCCTACGTGGGCGGCAAGCACCGCGACTGCGCCCAGGTCGGGATCGCCTCGATCCGCCGCGACCTGCCCGCCGACGCCACCCAGGAAGAGGTGGAGGCGGTCGTCGACGAACTGAACGCCGACCCCGCCTGCACCGGCTACATCGTCCAACTCCCGCTCCCCAAGGGCCTCGACGCCAACCGCGTCCTGGAACGCATGGACCCGGCCAAGGACGCCGACGGACTGCACCCCGTCAACCTCGGCCGGCTCGTCCTCGGCGTCGACGCCCCGCTACCCTGCACCCCGCGCGGCATCGTCGAACTGCTCCGGCGGCACGACGTCCCGCTCGACGGCGCCCGCGTCTGCGTCATCGGCCGCGGCGTCACCGTAGGACGGCCCATCGGCCTGCTCCTCACCCGCCGCTCCGAGAACGCCACCGTCACGCTCTGCCACACCGGCACCAAGGGCGTCTCCTGGCACGTCCGCGAAGCCGACGTCGTCGTCGCCGCGGCCGGCTCGGCGGGCCTCATCACCCGCGACATGGTCAGGCCCGGCGCGGCCGTCCTCGACGTCGGCATCAGCCGTACGGAAGAGGGCCTGCTCGGCGACGTGCACCCGGACGTCGCGAACGTCGCGGGCTGGGTCGCGCCGATGCCGGGCGGCGTCGGGCCGATGACCCGGGCGATGCTGCTCGCCAACGTCGTCGAGGCGGCCGAGCGCGCGGCGGGCCTCGCGTAACCACCTTGATCCTCAAGGGAGTTGAACCCGACTCCCTCTTATACGGGCGGCCCCGCCCGGTCGACCGCACCGGTCGGCCACGGACCGCGGCCGGGCGGGGCCGTCGGCACCATCGTTCGTCCCGATGTTCGTCCCCTGTGATTCCACGTTCGTCCCATGTGAATCCACCTGACCACCACCTGACCACTGGCCGTGTGGCCGAGTGCTTCTCTCAGAGGTGAACCATGACTACTGCCGGACTGCCGGAGAGCCTGATCTCGACTCTCCCCGGTGAGCACTACACGGACCCGGAGATCTTCCGTCTCGAGCAGGAGCGGATCTTCGAGACGATGTGGTTCTGCGCGGCCCGCTCCTCGGACCTGGGCAAGCCCGGTGCGTTCAAGACCGTCGACGTCGGCCGGGAGAGCGTGCTCATCAGCCGCTCCCGCGACGGCTCGGTCAAGGCCTTCTACAACGTCTGCCGGCACCGTGGCGCCAAGCTGTGCACCCAGGAGTCCGGCGAGGTCAGGCGCTCCTTCCAGTGCCCGTACCACGCCTGGACGTACGACCTGGACGGCAAGCTGATCGCCGCGCCGAACCTGACGAAGATGCCGGACATCGGCCGTACCGAGTACGGGCTCGCGCACGTGTCGGTGCGCGAGTGGCTCGGCTATGTGTGGGTGTGCCTGGCCGAGGACCCGCCCTCGTTCGAGGAGTCGGTGATCCAGGACGTGGTGGACCGGCTCGGCGACGCGGACGCGATCGTCGGGTACGACATCGAGAACCTCGAGGTCGGCAAGCGCATCACGTACGACGTGAAGGCGAACTGGAAGCTGATCATCGAGAACTTCATGGAGTGCTACCACTGCGCGACCATCCACCCCGAACTCACCGAGGTGCTCCCGGAGTTCGCGGACGGGTTCGCCGCGCAGTACTACGTGGGGCACGGCGCGGAGTTCGGCGGTGACGTGCAGGGCTTCACCGTCGACGGCTCGGAGGGCCTGGACCGCATCCCGGGCGTCTCGGAGGACCAGGACCGCCGCTACTACGCGATCACGGTCCGCCCGCAGGTGTTCATCAACCTGGTGCCCGACCACGTGATCTTCCACCGCATGTACCCGGTGGCTGCCGACCGCACGATCGTCGAGTGCGACTGGCTGTACCTGCCGCACGTCGTCGAGAGCGGCAAGGACGTCAGCCGCTCGGTGGAGCTGTTCGACCGGGTCAACCGCCAGGACTTCGACGCCTGCGAGCGCTGCCAGCCGGCGATGAGCTCGCGCCTGTACGCCAAGGGCGGCGTCCTCGTCCCGAGCGAGCACCACATCGGTGAGTTCCACGACTGGGTCCAGAACCGCATCGGCACCCACTAGCCACGTCTCCCCGTAGGAGGGGCGCCGCAGTCACCGGACTGCGGCGCCCTTCGCGTGCGTAGACCGACTGGTGCGGACGGAGTCCGAGGGCGCGCCCTCTACGGCCCCGACGTGGGCCACAGCGCAGCTCCCGCGTGCCGACAGGCGGCCCACATGCGGCCAGGCGGCCCGAGTGCGGGTCGGCCCGCGTGCGGGAGGGCGCCCCGCGTGCGGAGGGCGCCCCGCGGCAGTCGTGCCGGTGACGGGGCGCCCACGGCCGGGTCGGTCAGAGCGAGGCGTCCCACGAGGGGAGGGCGGGCTCGACAGCCCCGGCCGGATCGCCGGACACGTCCCGCCGTACCGGCTGTTCCGTCCAGATGACCTTGCCGCGGGCCGTGTAGCGCGTGCCCCAGCGCTCGGCGAACTGGGCCACCAGGAACAGGCCGCGCCCGCCCTCGTCCGTCGTGGCCGCGCGGCGCAGGTGCGGGGACGTGCTGGAGCCGTCGGCCACCTCGCAGATCAGGCTCGCGCCGTCGTGCAGGAGCCGCAGGCGTATGGGGGCCGCGCCGTAGCGGATCGCGTTGGTGACCAGTTCGCTGATCATCAGCTCCGCCGCGAACGACACCTCCCCGAGGCCCCAGGCGTCGAGCCTGCGCGTGACGTCGGCGCGGACGCGGGCCACCGCGGCCGGTTCGCTCGGCACGTCCCACTCGGCGACCCGCTCCGGGGCGAGGAGCCGCGTACGGGCCACGAGCAGCGCCACGTCGTCCCGCGGCCCCGACGGCAGCAGCGCGGCGAGCACAGCCCGGCAGGTCTCCTCCGGGGTGCGGCCGGGCCGGGCGAGCGCGCCGCGCAGCAGCTCCAGGCCGACGTCGATGTCCCGCTCCCGGTCCTCCACCAACCCGTCGGTGTACAGCGCGAGTTGGGAGCCCTCCGCGAGCCGGATCTCCGCCGTCTCGTACGGCAGCCCCGCGCCCAGGCCGAGCGGCGGAGCCACCGGCACGTCCGGGTACTCGGCCCGCCCGTCCGGGTGGACCACGGCGGGCCCGGGGTGTCCGGCGCGGGCGACGGAGCAGACCCCGGAGACCGGGTCGTAGATCGCGTACAGGCAGGTCGCGCCGGTCACCGCCGTGCCCCCGCCGTCCGCCTCCGTCTCGCCCTGGTCGATCCTGGCCACCAACTCGTCGAGGTGGGCGAGGAGTTCGTCGGGCGGCAGGTCGAGGGCGGAGAAGTTGTGCACGGCGGTGCGCAGGCGGCCCATGGTGGCGGCGGCGTGCAGCCCGTGCCCGACCACGTCCCCGACGACCAGCGCGACGCGCGCGCCGGGCAGCGGGATCACGTCGAACCAGTCGCCGCCCACGCCCGAGTCCGCGGGCAGATAGCGGTGCGCGACCTCGACCCCGGAGTGCTCCGGAAGCCCGTGCGGCAGCAGGCTGCGCTGCAGGGCGACGGCCATGGCGTGCTCCCGCGTGTAATGCCGGGCGTTGTCCACCGACACGGCGGCGCGGGCCGCGAGCTCGACCGCGAAGGACAGGTCCTCCGGCTCGAAGGGCCCGCCCTCCGCCCGCCAGAAGTTCACCACGCCCAGCACCACCCCACGCGCCCGCAACGGCACGGAGACCAGCGACCGGACCCCCGCGCCGAGCAGCCCGGCCGCACTCTCACCGGTCCGCCCCCGCCAGCTGTCGGACGCCGCCAACTCCCGTACGAGAAGGTCCTGTCGGTCGCTGTCGGGGAGGCGGCCCACCTTGGTCCCGGCCGGGTGGAACGGGCGGTCCCCGCGCACCCCGTGCACCACCGTGCGGACCAGCTCCCCGCCCTCGCCGCCCGGGTCCTCGCCGCGCGGCACCGCGTCGAGGAGCTCGACGGTCACGAAGTCCGCGAACCGGCCCACCGCCACCTCGGCCAACTCCCGTGCCGTGCGCTCCACGTCGAGCGTCGAGCCGACGCGTACGCCCGCGTCGTACAGCAGCTGCAGCCGGTCCCTCGCCACCTCGGCGCGGCCCGCGAGGGCGCGCAGCTCCGTGGTGTCCCGCAGCGTCGCCACACTGCCCGCCGTGCCGCTCCGCCCGTCCACCGGCCGCTGGTTGACCGCGATCAGCCGGTCCCCGGCCAGATGCACCTCGTCGGCGGTCGGCCGGCCGGACGAGAGCAGCGCGGCCGTGCCCGGCTCCAGGCCCAGCTCGCCGATGCTGCGCTGCTCGGCGTCCGGCGGCAGGTCGAGCAGCCGCCGCGCCTCGTCGTTGGCGAGCAGCAGCGTGCCCGTGCCGCCGACGACGATGACGCCCTCCCGCACCGAGTGCAGGACCGCGTCGTGGTGCTCGTACATCCGCGTCATCTCGGCCGGGTCGAGGCCGTGCGTCTGGCGTCGCAGCCGTCTGCTGACCAGCGCCGAGCCGGCGGTCGCGAGCAGCAGCGCGCCCGCCGCCGAGACCGCCAACAGCGGCAGCTGCTCCGTGACTTGTGCGTCCACGCTGTGCACGGCGATGCCCACGGACACGAGCCCGACGACCCGCCCGCCCGCGTCCTCGACCGGCACCATCGTGTCGACGGACCGGCCCACACCCGGGGTGTCGTACGTGGCCTGGTGCACGCGGTCCGACAGCGCATCCGCGAACGAGCCGGTGACCCGTCTGCCGATCAGGCCGGCGTCCGGATGGGTCCAGCGGACACCGCTCGGGCTGAACGCGATGACGTAACTGACCCCCGACCGTTTCCGGGCCGCCTCCGCGCGGGGCTGGAGCAGCGCGCTCGGGTCGTCCGACCGCATCGCGGCGAGCGTGCCGGGCGCCTGCGCGAAGGCCTGCGCGCCGACGAGCGAGCGGTCCCGCGCCTCCTGCAGGCTCGTGCTCCTGGCCTGCAGCACGAGCGCCGCGACCGCCGCGAGGACCAGCAGGACGACGACCGACAGATGGAGCAGGAAGACCTGCCCGGCGACGCTGCGGCTGCGGGCGGGTGCGGAACGCGTGCGGCTGGGGCGGCCCTGGCGGCGGGGTGCGCGCATGGAGCCCTCCGTCCTCGACATCGACATCGGCATGGGCTGGGAGTGCGGTGGCGAAAGGGGGGAACGGGCGGGGCCCCGAACGGTTCAAGGGCGGGGCCCCGAACGGTTCACGGGCGGACCCTGGGCGGTTCAGGTGCGGGCCCCCGGAACCCCCGACGCGGCAGACGGCCGGCCCGGCCGCCCTCGGGGGAGGCCAAGTCGGCTGTCTGCCGCGGGTGGTGGAGGCACAGGCCCTCGGAGGGCCCGGCGTCAGGAGCGTTCGAGCTCGCCGTCCTGGCGGCCCGCGGTCGGCTTCGCCGCCGGGCCGCTGCGGCGCGCGGACGCGGTGCCGGGCGGGGCGCTGGTCTCGGCCAGGGTACGGCCGCGGGTCTCCTCGGCCCACAGCACGGACACGAGCCAGCCGCCGAGCGTGATCGCGGCGCCGATCAGCATCGTCGGGCCGATCCCGAGCCGGCTCAGCGAGATCGGCAGCAGGTAGGTGCCGAGTGCGGCCCCGACCCGGCTGATGGACGTGGCGACGCCGCCCGCGGTGGCGCGGATCCCGGTCGGGAACAGCTCGTTGGGGTACGTCCACTCCAGGACCGTCGGCCCGCCGGAGAACAGCGCGTACGCGCAGAAGCACAGGATGACCGCCGCCATGGGAAGCGAAGAGCCGCCCCCCAGGACGAGCAGGGGGACGGCCATGAGAGCGAAGGACCAGATGATGACGGGCCGGCGTCCGATCCGGTCCACCATCCGCAGCGCCGGCAGACAGCCGAGGACGAACACGATGCTGATGAGGGCGGAGCCGAGATGGCTGGCGTTGCCCTCACCGAGCCCGAACGAGCCGAGGATCGTGGGCCCGAACGTCATCAGGGCGAACATCGGGGTGATCTGACACATGTAGAACAGGCCGCAGAACAACGTCCGCCGCAGATAGGCGCCTTGGAACAGATCGCGGACCCGGCTCTGCACGACGGACTGCTCGGCGGCCGACGCGGCGAGCAGCTCCTCGATCGGCACGGTCCGGCCGAGCGCCTTCTTGATCGCGTCCTGCGCCTCCGCCGTACGGCCCTTGTTGACCAGCCACAGCGGCGACTCGGGCGTGCCGAGCCGCATCAGCAGCACCAACGCGCACAGCACGGCCGACGAGGCGACCATCCACCGCCACGCCCCGTGCCCGCCGATCTCGGCCATCACGTACCCGGTCGCGTAGGCCGCGGCGGCGCCGATGTACCAGGCGAGGATGAGGACGCCGAGGAGCCGGCCGCGGTGCTTGTTGGGCACCCATTCGGCCAGCAGGGACGTCGCGATGGGATAGTCCGCGCCGATGGCGACGCCGAGGACGAAGCGCAGGATGACGACCTGCCAGCTCTCGGTGACGAAGACCGAGAGGACGGACGCGCCGACGAGCACGGCCAGGTCGATGGTGTACATCGCCTCGCGCCCGAGCTTGTCCGTGACCGCCCCGAAGAACAGCCCGCCCACGAAGATGCCGACCAGGGCGGCGGCCCCGATCAGGCTCTCCTCCGCGGTGGTCAGGCTGAGTTCGTGGCTCATGCCCACCAGGGAGACGCCGATGATGCTGAGCAGATAGCCGTCGAGGAACGGGCCGCCGGCGCACGCCCAGGTGAGTTTTCGATGGAACTTGTTCAGGGGCGCCTCGTCGATGGCACGGATGGACATCAGAACTCCCGGAGTAGGGGACGGGGGACCGCGCGGGCGGCCGCGCGCCGGGGGCACGCACCGGGTCGGGCCCAGGGCTGGGGCACTTCCCGGGCGTTGCACACTGTGTTGCATAGTTCAGTACGAGTTTCTGCATGCGCAACAAACCATCCATCCGGAGGCGACGTCAAGACCGACAGCGGCCCGACGGGGGCCCGGCGGGAGGTCGGCGACGGGCCCTTGGCGCACCCGGCCCGGGCCTGTCGCGGACGGCTCTTGACGGTGGTCCCGACGGGCGGTCATCGTTGCGACCAGTGAAGTCTGGTGCCCCATGCGCAACAGACGAACTGCGCCACCCGCTGGGACCGGCCGGGCGGCCGGTGGGCCCTCGTCGAGGAGCTTGCAGTGACACATGAGGTACGCGCCGTCGTGGTCCGCGAGAAGGGGGCGCCCGCGTCGGTCGAGACCGTCCTGGTCCCCGACCCCGGCCCGGGGGAGGTGCTGGTCAGGGTCGACGCCTGCGGGATCTGCCCGGTCGACCTGCACCACCGCGAGGGCCGCGCCGCCGCCTCGTACCCCGTCCTCCTCGGGCACGAGGCGGCGGGTGTGGTGGAGGCGGCCGGAGCGGGCACACGGCTCGCACCCGGGGACTTCGTCGTCCTCAACTGGCGTGCGCCGTGCGGGAGTTGCCGTCTCTGCAGGCGCGGCAGGCCCTGGCACTGCCGGGTCCCGCTGCGCGCCGCCCGATCGACGGCACTGCCGGACGGCGCCGAGCCGGCCCCCGTCCTCGGCGTCGGCGGGTTCGCCGAGAAGACGCTCGTCGCCGAGGGGCAGTGCGTACGGGTCGACCCCGCCGTGTCCCCGGTCGCCGCCGCACTCCTCGGCTGCGGCGTCCTGACCGGCTTCGGCGCGGCCGTCCGCACGGGCGCGGTCGGGCGCGGGGACTCCGTCGCGGTGATCGGCTGCGGCACGGTGGGCCTTGCGGCGGTCGCGGGCGCGCGGGCGGCCGGGGCGCGCCGGGTCGTCGGCGTCGACACCGACGGCCGCCGCCTCGACCGCGCCGAACGCCTCGGCGCCACCGGCACCGTCGACGCCTCCCGGATCGACCCGGCGGACGGAGTCCGGGCCCTCACCGACGGTCTCGGCGCGGACGTCGTCGTGGACGCGACGGGCACGGCCCGTACGGCCCGACAGGCCCTGCGCGCTACGGCGTCGACCGGAGTCGCCGTACTGGCGAGCGCGCCCGGGCAGGGCGAACTCGGAGCGCCGGGCGCCGTCGTCGAGCTGCCCCTGCGCGACCTGCACGCCTGCGGCGCCGCCCTGTGCACGTCCTGGTACGGCGACAGCCTCCCCTCCCGCGACCTGCCCGCCCTCGTCGACCTCCACCTCGCCGGCCGCCTCGACCTGGGCGCGTTCCAGGGGGAGAGGCTCGCCCTCGCCGACGTGGCCGGCGTGCTCGCGCGCGCGGCGAATTCGGGCGGCGCGGTGGTCCTTCCGGGGCGCTAGCACGCCCCTGGGAACCCGCTGACCGGCGCGTTCCCGGCGTGCCCCGCCCGGCGCCCCGCACCCCGCCGCGAACCGCTCGAAATTCCCCCTTGACACCGCCCCGAAACAACCGGAACAGTGTTGCGTATAGCAAGGTGAGTTGCGCGATACACAACAGCAGCACGACAGCTGAACAGCAGTCGCACAGCAGTCGCACCGCAGTACCGAACGGCGACAGCAACGCCGCGGCGAGGTGCCGACCGTCCCCTCGCCCAGCCGGGCACCGCCCCCGCTTCCTGGAGGTTCTCCCATGATCACGGTGTGCCGTATCGACGACCTGCCCCCCGGCGAGTCCATCGTCGTGACCGAGGGCGTGCCCGCGCCCGTGGCCGTGTTCCACACGGAGGACGGCGAGGTCTACGCGATCGACGACACCTGCTCGCACCAGGATGCGTCGCTCGCCGACGGCTTCCTGGAGGGCTGCTTCGTCGAATGCCCCCTGCACGCCGCCTTCTTCGACCTGCGCACCGGCAAGCCCACCTGCGCCCCGGCGAAGTTCCCGGTCCGCACGCACCAGGTCTCCGTCGAGAACGGCCACATCCTGCTGCACATCTCGGTCGGGGAGCCCGCATGAGGAGCGTCACCGTCGTCGGCGCGTCCCTCGCGGGACTCAGCGCGGTCCGCGCGCTGCGCGCCGAGGGCTTCGAGGGCGACATCACCGTCGTCGGCAAGGAGCTCCATCTCCCGTACGACAGGCCCCCGTTGTCGAAGGACTTCCTCAAGGGCGACATCGACGCCGGTGCGCTCGCGCTGAGCGAACCCGAGGAGTACGAGGACCTGGAGGCCAAGTGGCTGCTCGGTGAGGCCGCCGTCCGCCTCGACCCGGCCGCCCGCACCGTGACCCTCGCCGGCGGGCAGGAACTGCGCAGCGACGGCGTGGTCGTCGCGACCGGCGCCGCCCCGCGCACCCTGCCCGCCGCGGACGCCCTCGCCGGGGTGCACACCCTGCGCACCCTCGACGACGCGCTCGCCCTGCGCGCCGAACTCCTCGACGGGGCGCCGCGTGTCGTCGTCATCGGGGCGGGCTTCATCGGCGCCGAGGTCGCGTCGACCGCCCACCGGCTCGGCCTGCACGTCACCGTCGTCGAGGCCGCGGACGTGCCGCTCGAACGTCAACTCGGCCGCGACATGGGCCTGTTGGCGGCCTCGCTGCACACCGACCACGGCGTCGACCTGCTGTGCGGCACGGGTGTCACGGGCTTCGCCGGAGAGGGCCGCGTGACCGGTGTCCGCCTCGCCGACGGCCGGCTGCTGCCCGCCGACGTCGTCGTGGTCGGCGTGGGTGTACGGCCCAACACCGACTGGCTGACCGGCTCCGGCGTCGAACTCGACGACGGAGTGGTGTGCGACGCGGGCTGTGCCACCAACATCCCGGGAGTCGTGGCCGTCGGCGACATCGCCCGCTGCCCCCACCCGTTCACCGGCCGGCACGCCCGCATCGAGCACTGGAGCAACGCCAACGAGCAGTCCAGGACGGCGATCCGCACCCTGCTCACCGGTACCTCCGCGGCCCCGCCGACGACCGCGCCGTACTTCTGGTCCGACCAGTACGGGGTGCGCATCCAGCTCGCCGGGCACGTCCCGGCGGGGGCTCAGGTCCGCGTCGTCGAGGGGGACGTGGCGAGCCGGTCGTTCGCGGCCGTGTACGAGATCGGGGGCGAACCCGTCGCCGCCGTCGCCATGAACCAGCCCAAGCTCTTCAACCGCCTCCGCCGCAGACTCGCCCCGGCCCTAGCGACCGCCGCCTGCTGACCGCCGCCTGCTGACCGCCGCCTGCCGGCCGCCGCCTGTCGGCCGAGCCCCAACTCCCTTCCGGTACAAGGGAGATGACGGGGCGTCGAGCGGGCGGAGGCAGGGCGCTGGGGGTCAGCCCAGGTAGCCCATGCGGTGGCTGATCTCGTCCGCGCCCTTGATCAGGGCCGGCGCGATCTCCTCGATCCGCTCCTCGGTCAGCCGGTACGAGGGGCCGGAGGCGCTCAGCGCGGCGATCACGTCGCCGTCGCGGTCGCGCACCGGGGCGGCCATCGCGTGCAGGCCGATCTCCATCTCCTCCAAGGTCCACGAGTACCCGCGCTCGCGGACCTCGGCGAGGTTCTTCTCCAGCTTCGTCTTCGCCGTCAGCGTGTGCGGCGTGATCCTCTTCAGGCCCGCCTCGGCGATCAGCGCCGCCCGCTCCTTGGCCGGCAGATACGCGAGCAGCGTCTTGCCGCTGGACGTGGCGTGCAGCGGCGTCAGCTGGCCGACCCAGTTCTGCGCCGTGATCGCCGACGGGCCGCGCACCTGGTACAGGTTGATCGCGTAGTGCTCCTGCATCACCGCGATGTTGACGGTCTCGCCGATCTCCTCCGCGAGCCGCTCGCACACCGCCCGGCCCTGCTGCGTGACATCGATACGACCAGTGACGGCGCCCGCGAGCCGTACGATCCCGAACCCGAGCCGGTACTTGCCGCGTTCACCGGTCTGCTCCGCGAGGCCACGCGCCTCGAGCGCACCGAGCAGCCGGAACGCGGTGGACTTGTGCACATCGATCTCGGCGGCCACTTCACTGACCCCGGCCTCGCCCCGCTGAGCCAGAATCTCCAGCACGCTGATGGCGCGATCGACGGACTGCACCCCGCCAGCCTGGGACGTCGTCGTTCCATTATCTGGACTTTGGTTGCTCATGGCGAAACTATACGCACAGTAAACAACCCCGGGGCAAGCACGGGGAAGTACCCGTCCGGACAAGTTGCGTGATTCACAACGACCTTCCCTTCACCCCTTGCTGCGCTGGGCGTCAGATGCGCCTACCCCACGATCACGCCTCCATGCCCGCTAATTCCCTCCGTAGCACACAGTCACTGTCCGTGAGTTCGCGAGGGGGCGGACCGCAGGCCTGACGTACTGTCAGCTCCCGCAACCGGCCGAAGACCGCCGCCCGTTGAGCGTGGGGCGGCGGCCTTCCGGCGTACGGCTTCGGATCGGGTCGGGCTCACGCGGCCTTCGCGAGCGCGGACCGGTCGCGGCTCGGCGCGTGCCGGGCGGACTCCGCCGCGACGGCCGCCGTCGGGCGTCCGTCCCGGCGCGGCCACAGCAGGAGCGCACCGGCCCCGCCCGCCGCGGCCAGGACGGCGAGGACGGACCAGGCGACGGTGAACCCCGCGGCCGTCCCGAGCCACCCCGCGATCGGGTACGTGACCAGCCACGCCAGGTGCGAGAGCGAGAACTGGGCGGCGAACGCCTCGGGCAGTGCCTGCCGGGCCACCGAGGCCCGCAGCACCTTGCCGGTCGGCGTGATGACCAGCGCCATGCCGACGCCGATCACGGCCCACACGGCCGCGGTCCCGGCCCAGGTCGCGATCCCGGCCGCGACGAGTGTCAGGGCCGCTCCCGTACCGGCGACGAGCACCCCGGCGCCGGTCAGCATCACGGCGCGGGCGGCGATCCGGTCGAGGACGCGGGGCAGGGCGAGGGCCGCGACGAGGGTGCCGGATCCGGAGGCGGCGAGCATCCAGGCGACGCCTGACTGCGAGCCGCCGAGCTGGTCGCGTACGTGGTTGACGGTGTTGACGACGACGATCGAACCGGCCGCCGCCACCACGAGGTTGAGCGCCATGACGCCCCGCAGCCGCGGTGTGCGCAGGAACGTCCTGATCCCGGCGGCGGCCTTGTCCCACGCCTTGCTGTGCGCGCTGGGCCGGGCGTCGGGGATGCGGGTGGCGAGGACGAGCAGGCCGGAGAGCAGGAATCCGGCGGAGGTGCCGAGGAACAGCCGGTCGAAGCTCAGGAAGGTCAGGGCGACCGCGGCGAGCACGGGGCTGAGCAGGCTCTCCATCGTGGAGGCGACCTGGGACGCGGAGAGGGCGCGGGTGTACTGGGCCTCGTCGGTGACGACGTCGGGGATGACGGCCTGGAACGTCGGCGTGAACGCGGCGGAGGCCGCCTGGAGCAGGCCGATCAGCACGTAGATGTGCCAGACCTCGGAGACCAGGGGCAGCGCCAGGACGACGGAGGCGCGGACGGCGTCGAGGAGGAAGAGGAGCCGTCTGCGGGGGAGCCGGTCGACGTACGCGGCGGCCAACGGGGCGATCACCACGTACATGACCATCTTGACGGTGAGGGCGGTGCCGAGGACCAGGCCGGCGTCCGGGCCGGCGAGGTCGTAGGCGAGCAGGCCGAGGGCGACGGTGGTGAGGCCGGTGCCGAAGAGGGCGATGACCTGGGCGCCGAACAGGCGGCGGTAGTCGCGGTGCGCGAACAGACCCATGACGGGTTCCTTCCGGTTTCGGTCGGCGGGGCACGGGCCGGGGGCGGCGGCCGTGCCCCGCACGTACAGGGGCGGGTTCCGCGCGTACAGGCGGGGTCGGCGCTAGGCATCGGCTTCGCGCCCGGGGGTGAGGCCGGCGAGCAGGTTGAAGGCGCCGGTGAGGATGTTGAGGGCGACGACGCCGACGACGTCGGCTGTGGCGCGGTCGCTGTAGCCGAACTCCCGCAGCGCGTCGATCTGTTCGTCGGTGATCGACGTCGGTTCGCGGTAGACCTGGAGGGCGAGGGTGATCACCGCCGCGATCGCGGGGTCGGCGGAGGTGCCCTCGCGGGCCCGCTCGATCTCCTCCTCGTCGACTCCCAGCGCGCGGGCGGCGCCGACGTGGGCGTCGAGGCAGAGTCCGCAGCCCTGCTGTGCCTGGACGGCGACGGAGATCCGTTCGCTGATCCTGCGGTCGAGCTTCGCGCGGCCCATCGCGCGGCTGAGCTGGAGGTATCCGCCGAGGACGGCCGGGGAGTGCGCCATCGTCGAGACCATGTCGCCGATCTGCCCGTGGCGGGCGACCAGGTCGGCGAGCAGATCCCGGGAGGCGCCGACCGCCGTGTCCGGCGTGAGCGGTGTCAGGCGAGGCATGACGTTCCCTTCGGTGCGGGGGAGTCGGGGTCAGTGGTGGCCGTGGTGCGCGTGGTGGCCGTGCTGGTGGCCGCCGTGCGAGCCGCCGTGGTGCTCGGTGTGGTGGCCGGTGTGCGCCGCCGGGGTGGCGGTGCGGTCGGCGGTGCGGACCGTGAACTCGGCCGTCCGTACGACGTCTTCGTGCTGGAAGTCGAGGAACAGGCGGTAGGTCCCGGCCGAGGGGGCGACGGCCATGAAGGCGATCTCGGGCCCGGGCGCGGTGACGCCGTCGCCGGGCTCGCCCTCCGGGTGCACGTGCAGGTAGCCGAGGTCGCCGACCCGCAGCGCGACCAGGTGCCCGTACGCGGCCAGGTACGGCTGCAGGTCCGAGACGGGCCGGCCGTTCCGGCCGACGGTGAGGGTGAGCCGGCTCGCCTCGCCGGGGCGCAGCTCGCCGTCGAGGGCGACCTCGTACTCCCCGAGGCGCGCGACCCCGCCGTCCTCGGGCAGCGGCCTGGGCTCGTACGGTCCGGCCACGGCGGCGTCGATGCCCAGCGTCAGGGTTCCGTCGTGGCCCACCGGGTGGATGTCGGCGAAGAACCGCCAGTCGCCGGGCTCCAGGGCGAGTTCGGTGCTCCAGGTGCCGTGCGCGTCCATCACCGGGTGCACGTGCTGGAACCCGGAGGTGTCCCGGCGTACGGCGATGAAGTGCAGCTTCTTCTCGTGCTCGGGCACGAACGCGGTCACCGGGAGGCCGTCGGGGCCCGTCACCCGGAAGCGGACCGGCTGTACGCCGGGGGCGAGGAGCGCGGAGTCGAGCTCCAGGGTGTAGCCGTGCTCGGAGACGGAGAGGCCACCGGCCTTGCCGCCGTGCGAGGCGTGAGCGGTGTGCGAGGCGTTAGCGGTGTGTGCCGCGTGGTCGGTGTGCGAGGCGTGGGCGGTGTGCGTGTTCATGGCTTCCTCCGCGTTGCTCGATACCCCCTGGGGGTACTTGCGTCGAGGTCATGTATACCCCTGGGGGGTATGTAGGTCAAGCGTGGGAGGGCAGCTTCTGGAAGGGCAGCTTCTTCGGTCCGGAGGTATCCGGCGTGCGGGACCCCCGAGGGGTATGCCTACGATGGGCCGCGTGAAGCACGAGCAACTGCAGGCCCGAACGCGACCGCCGGTGCGGTTCCGCGGGCTGCTGCTCATGCTCGGCGTGCTGCTCGGGCTCGTCGGCATGCACGGCCTGGGCCCCGCCCCGCACGCGGCCGCTTCCGGTCATCACCGGGCCGCGTCACACGCGTCGGCGACGGCGCGTACGGCTCCGCACCCGTCCCTCTCGGACCAGTCTCTGCCGGGCCGGTCCGTTTCGGGTGAGTCCGTCTCGGGCCAGTGTGACCACAGCGGCGAAGGGTGCGGCGGCGGTCACGTACGGCACTCCGACCCGACGTGTTCCTCGCCCGGTGTCGCGGGATCGCCCGCGCTGCCCGCACTGCTGCCCTCGCTCACGGACGGCGCCGAACCGCCCGCCGTGCATCCGGTCTGGGCCGGTGACGGGCCCGTCGGCGGCCGGGCGCCGCCCTCACTCTCCGAACTCCAGCTCCTGCGCATCTAGAGCGGCCCGCGCGACGCCGCCGCCCACCCGGCGCCGGCGCCGTGCCCCGGCATGCCCTCGTACGCGCACCTCAGCGCGTCAACGCACCGAAGCAACGCAGGAGTTCACCCATGACCGCACACCGCAAGCTCGCCCGTCGTACCGCACTCGCCGCCACCGCCGCGGTCGCCGCACTCGTTCTCGCCGCGTGCGGGAACGGCGACGACGGCGGGCACGACGCGGGCTCGCACGAGTCGAAGCAGTCCACCCCGTCCGCGACCGGATCGGCGCAGGCCGGCGACCACAACGCGGCGGACGTCGCCTTCGCCAAGGGCATGATCCCGCACCACCGGCAGGCCGTGGACATGGCCGAACTGGCCGAGGGCCGGGCCGGATCGAAGGAGATCGAGGACCTCGCGGCGAAGATCAAGGGCGCCCAGGACCCGGAGATCAGGACCATGTCCGGCTGGCTCACCTCGTGGGGCGAGGAAGTCCCCGCGGAGTCGGGCGGCCACGAAGGGCACGACATGTCCTCCGGCATGCCCGGCATGATGACCGCCGAGGACATGGCGAAGCTGAAGAAGGCCTCCGGGGCCGCGTTCGACGAGATGTTCGCGGAGATGATGATCGAGCACCACGAAGGCGCCGTCGAAATGGCCGAAACCGAGAAGGCCAAGGGCAAGTACGGCCCGGCCGTCAAGCTCGCCGACGCGGTGATCGACGCCCAGACGGCCGAAATCGACCAGATGAACAAGATCCTCGGCAAGGACTGACTCTCCGAACTTACGTCAGTCCGACAGGCAGAGGTTAGGATCACGGCGTGATCACGGCTTGGTCTCCTTCCGGCGTACGACGGGGTCGCCCGACGGCGACTGCCCGGCGCCTGCTGGGACTTGGCCTGCTCCTCCTCGGCCTGCTCTACATGCACGCGGCCAGCCCCGACAGCGCGGTCGCTCATCTCGCCCCGGGCGGCGGCGCGTTGACCGCGCACGCCGGTCACGCCGCCCCCGGGGCGGGCGGCACCGCCGCCACGGCCACCCACCCTCCCGACGAGGAACCGGCCGACCACCGCGACCGGCACGGCGACGACAGCCACGCCCTGCACGGCCACGGCGGCGACGGGCACGGCGACCGGCACGCGTTCGAGGAGTGCACGCTCGGACAGCCCTCGCAGGGCCCCGCGGTCGGCATGCCCTGTCTCACACCGCTGAGTTGGGACCCGCCCGCGGAGCCCGTGACGCCGCCCCTCGTGCACGTCCACCCGTCCGCGGTGCGCGGCTTCGTGGCGCCGATACCGCACGCGGCGGAGTCCCCGGTGCTGCGGATCTAGGCCGACGCCCCCAACCCCCGCTCGGCGACCACCGGTTGAGGCATGCCCACAGGACGCACGTCCCCGTACGTGACGTCCCGCGTCGGCGTGCGCCTCGACACGGTCGGGCCGCCCTGCGGTGACCGGCGTCCGACCTTCCCCACACACGGAGAGCGACCACACACGCATGCACTCCCTGACCGCGCGTGACTTCACCCCCGCCGGCGCCAGCCTGCAGGGGCTCGTCGGCAACACCCCGCTGCTGCGGGTCTCCCGCCCCTTCAGCCCGCCCGACCGCGGGTTCTGGGCCAAGCTGGAGGGCTTCAACCCGGGCGGCATCAAGGACCGCCCCGGCCTCCACATGGTCGAACGGGCCCGCGCCCGGGGCGAGTTGCAGCCCGGCGCGCCCGTCGTCGAGTCGACCAGCGGCACCCTCGGCCTCGGACTCGCCCTCGCCGGAACGGTGTACGGGCACCCCGTCACCCTCGTCACCGACCCCGGCCTCGAACCGTCCATGACCCGGCTGCTCGCCGCGTACGGCGCGACCGTCGACACGGTGCCCGAGCCGCACCCCGTCGGCGGCTGGCAGCAGGCCCGCCGCGACCGGGTCGCCCGGCTCCTCGCAGCCCGGCCCGGGGCGTGGTGCCCGGACCAGTACAACAACCCCGACAACGTCGCCGCCTACACCCCGCTCGCCCTCGAACTCGCCTCCCAGATGGGCCACATCGACGTCCTGGTCTGCAGCGTCGGCACCGGCGGCCACTCCGCGGGCATCTCCCGCACCCTCCGCCAGATCTACCCCGGCCTGCGCCTCGTCGGCGTGGACACCGTCGGCTCGACCATCTTCGGCCAGCCCGCCCGCCCCCGCCTGATGCGCGGCCTCGGCTCCAGCATCTACCCGCGCAACGTGGCGTACGAGAACTTCAGCGAGGTGCACTGGGTGGCGCCCGCCGAATCGGTGTGGGCGTGCCGGCAGTTGGCGACCTCGCACTACGCGACCGGCGGCTGGAGCGTCGGCGCCGTCGCGCTCGTCTCCGGCTGGCTCGCCCGCACCGAGCCCCGCGACACCCGCATCGCGGCCGTCTTCCCCGACGGCCCGCAGCGCTACCTGGAGACGGTGTACGACGACGCGTACTGCGCCGAGCACGGCCTCCTCGGCACGGCCCCGCCACCCGAACCCGACGTGGTGGGACGGACCGACGAGAAGGAGGTCACCCGCTGGACCCGCTGCACCGAGGTGACCGACCCGCTCGCGAAGACCACCGACAGCGCACAGGCCCGTACCGCCGAAGCGGGGGCCGCCCGGTGAAGAACACCCTCGCCCAGGTCCGTTCCTACGACCGCAGCGTCCAACTGCTCCTCGTCAACCAGTTCACCATCAACCTCGGCTTCTACATGCTGATGCCGTACCTCGCGCAGCACCTGTCCGGCACCCTCGGCCTCGCCGGCTGGATCGTCGGACTGGTCCTCGGCGTACGGAACTTCAGCCAGCAGGGCATGTTCCTCGTCGGCGGCACGCTCGCCGACCGGCTCGGCTACAAGCCCATGATCATCGCCGGTCTGCTGCTCCGCATCGCCGGCTTCGCCACCCTCGGCCTCGTCGACTCCGTGCCCGCCCTGCTCGCCGCGTCCGCCGCCACCGGCCTCGCGGGCGCCCTGTTCAACCCGGCGGTACGGGCCTACCTCGCGGCGGACGCGGGGGAGCGGCGGGTGGAGGCGTTCGCGCTGTTCAACGTCTTCTACCAGGCGGGCATTCTGCTCGGCCCGCTGGTCGGCATGGTGCTCACCGGCGTCGACTTCCGGATCACCTGCCTGGTCGCCGCGGGCATCTTCGCGCTCCTGAGCCTCGTCCAGCTCCGGGCCCTGCCAGCCCGCCGGGCGAGCGACCCGAAGGCCGACGGGGACGCCGAGGGACGGGACGGTGTGCTCGCACAGTGGCGGGGCATGCTGGCCAACCGGCCGTTCCTGCTGTTCTCGGCGGCCATGGTCGGCTTCTACGTGATGCAGTTCCAGGTCTATCTCGCCCTGCCCCTTGAGGTGCGGCGCATCGGCGGCGACGGGACGTCCGGGACGGCGGCGGTGGCGCTGCTGTTCGCCGTGTCGGGGCTCAGCACCATCCTGTTCCAGACCCGGGTCACCGCCCGCTGCAAGGCCCGCATGGCGCCCGGCCGGGCCCTGACCTGGGGACTGATCACCATGGCCGCGGGCTTCCTGCCGCTGCTCGTGCCCCTCGCGGTCGCCGTGCCCGAGGGCGGCGCCGGGCGGTGGCTGCTCGCGGCCGTGCCGCCGACGCTCTCCGCGCTGCTGCTCGCACTCGGCACGATGATCGCGTACCCCTTCGAGATGGACACGGTCGTCCGGCTCTCCGGCAACCGCCTCGTCGCCACGCATTACGGGCTCTACAACACCATCTGCGGGATCGGCATCACCCTCGGCAACCTCCTCACCGGCGCCGCACTCGACGCGGCCCGGGCGGCGGGCCTCTCCGCACTGCCCTGGCTCGCCCTCACCGCCCTCGGCCTGACCTGCGCGGCAGCCCTCCACACCCTGCACCGCACGGGCCGCCTCACCCGAACCGAGAGCGTCGTCGGCGCGAGCCCCGGCGCCGTCCGTGCTTAACCTGCTTGCGCCGAATCGAGGCCAAGCCGTAAGGAAGGTGCCGGAATGGCTCGCTCCGTCGCGACCAACACCCGTGTGAATCTCGAAGAGTTGCTGGACTTCGTCCGGCCCAGGCATCGAGGGATCCTGCTGACCAGGCGTTCCGACGGCAGTCCGCAGGGCTCCCCGCTGACCTGCGGGGTCGACACGTCGGGGCGGATCGTCGTCTCCACGTACCCGGAACGCGCGAAGACCCGCAACGCGAAGCGTGACCCGCGGGTCAGCGTCATCGTGCTGAGCGACGACTTCAACGGCCCGTGGGTGCAGGTCGACGGCACGGCGGAGGTGATCGACGCGCCGGACTCGGTGGAGCCGCTGGTCGAGTACTTCCGCTGCATCTCGGGGGAGCACCCGGACTGGGACGAGTACCGCGCGGCGATGCTGAAGCAGGGCAAGTCCCTCATCCGGATCACACCGGAGCGGTGGGGCCCGGTCGCCACCGGCGGCTTCCCGGCCCGCCTCGCCGAGGACTGACCCCCGCGGCAGCGCACACACGAGGGGCGCGCGCCGGCCGAACTGGCCGACGCGCGCCCCTTGCTGTGGGGATCCGTCAGACGCGGTCCGCGGCGATCAGCACGTACTGGAAGGAGCCGTCCCGGTACGAGTTGATGAACGCCTCCTCGATGCCCGTGACCAGGGACGAGGTGGCCCGCAGCTCCCAGTAGGGCAGCGTGTCCGGGGTGAGGTCGATGACCGCCTGCGGGACGAGCCGGTTGTCGGCCATGGCGCGCAGGTACTCGCGGCGCGAGTGGATGTTGCACTCGAAGTGCGCGTTGATCTGCGAGACCCACTTCGAGGGCTGGCCGTACCGCGGGTTCCAGCAGCCGGTGATCGTCACATAGCGACCGCCGACCTGCAGGATGCGGGAGTGCTCGGCGAACAGGTCGTGCAGGTCGACGTACATCGTCGACTCGTTGTTCCACGAGGCCGCCGCCATGCCCGTCTCGAACGGCGTGGCCAGCATGTTGCAGACCCGGGCCCGGACATGGTCGTCGATGCGCAGCTCACGGGCCCGGTTGTTGGCGAACTCGGCTTGCTTGGCGGAGAGCGTGACGCCCTCGACCTTGCAGCCGAACCGCTGATGGGCCATCACCATCGAGCCACCGCGCCCGCAGCCCGCGTCCACGAGCGTGTCGGCGGCGCCGATGTCGCCGAGGTGCTCGAGCAGCAGATCGGCCTGCGCCGACTCCAGCCGGTGCAGCTCGGCGATCAGCTTCTTCTCGTACGCGCTGTCCTCGCTGTCGCCGAGCGCGGCGCGGTCGATCTCGCCGATGCCGTAGTGGTGGTGGTACAGACCGTCGACATCGCCGAGACGCAGGTTCACCGGCCTCGCCTCCCCGTCCCAGTAGCGGGCGATGTCGCCCTGGTAGGGCGTCGCCGGGCCGGGGATGCGCGGGGCGTCGGTGGCGGTGAGTTCGGTGCTGGTGGTCACAGACATGTCCATTTCTCTGACCGGAGGTTCTTACCAGAAGTCCGGCAGGCTGTAGCGGTAGGTGTTGGTCTGGTGCCAGTAGTGGTTGCCGTCGACCCAGGCGGCGACGCCGCGCAGGAAGCGCAGAACACTCGGCACGGGGCAGGCCGCGGCCAGGGCGGCGGCCTCGGTCTCGAAGTCGTGCATGAGCTCGTTGTGGACCTCGACCGACTTCAGATAGGCGTCCCGTTCGGACAGCCCCTCCCGCTCGCCGATCACCACGGGCAGGTTCAGGTGCCGCCCGGGAGCGGCGAGTTCCTTCATGTACGAGTACAGGTCGTTGACGATCGTCGTCGCGTTGCCCGCGAGGGCGATCACCTTCTGCATGGTCGGCAACGCATGCAGATCCGCGGGCAGTTCATAGCCGCCGACGGTGTCCGTGATGGTCGGGCAGGGGCGGAAGTTGTTGAACTGACGCATCGCCAGGTACTCGTACACCTCGGGCACCACGTCCTCCTGCGCCCACGCGGCCTCCGCGAGGTACCCCAGGTGCAGCCGCCCCATGTCGTGCCGGTACCGGTCGGCCTGGGAGGGGCTGCTCGCCCGTACGAAGTACTCCATCGCGGAGCGGTACGCGCGCCGGGGCGCGTCCGCGTGCAGGGACTCGGCCCACTGCGGCTGGTACTCGCGCGTGGTGTGCAGCGGGTCCAGCGCGGTGTGCGCGAGCAGGAGGCGGCTGCCGAGGCCGAAGGGGGAGCCGCCGTGGTCCTCGCAGTAGCAGTCGTCCACCGCGTTCTCGGCGACCATCAGCCGGGTCGCGAGCATCAGGTGGTCGACGGTGGGCGCGTCCGGATGGCAGGCCACCATGTAGCGGCCCACGGAGAAGCCGTCGAACTGCTCCTCCCAGTCCTCCGGATAGAGCGAGACCTCGTCGAGGGCCCAGGCCTTGATCCGCCGGCTCACCTCGTCGACCCGGGCGGGGTCGGGTTCGGGGATCGGGTGGAAGTAGAGGCCCGGGATGGGGCGGCCCTCGGCGGGGGCGGTCTCTGCGGTCTCTGCGGTGTCGGCGGTGTCGGCGGTGTCGGCGGTGTCGGCGTCGGCGGCCTCGGGCGACGGCCCGGGCACGGTCGGCGGGGGCTCGGGCGTCCGCAGGTGCAGGCGCAGCCCCTCCGTGCCGAGCCCGGTCGGACCGCCGAGCACCCTCGGCCTGGCCTCGACAGGGCTCGGTGCAGGGCTGGTCGGGGCGTGGGCCGGTTCGGGTGTACGGGGTGGGCCGCCGGTGAGGGCCGCCATGTCGTGGACGCGGGCCGCCGCGTCGGCGAGCAGCCGCGCCCCGAAGTGCGACGCGGCGTCCGGCGGGCCCGACTTCGGTGGCGCCGGGTCAGGCGCAGGCATCGGTAGCTCCTTGGTGAGACGGTCGGCGGCGGTCACCGGCCCTGCGGGCGGGCGCGACGGGTCCGGAGAGCCGGTGCCCGCCGCGCCGTGCCGTCAGGGCCGCTCGGCCTACTTGGGCCAGTGGCCGATCTGCACGTTCTCCAGGACGCCGACCGCGTCCGGCACGAGGATCGCCGCGGAGTAGTACGTGCTGACCAGGTAGGACGTGATGGCCTGCTCGTTGATGCCCATGAAGCGCACCGACAGGCCCGGCTCGTACTCGTCCGGCAGGCCGGTCTGGTGCAGGCCGATGACGCCCTGGTTGTCCTCGCCGGTACGCATGCAGAGGATGGAGCTGGTCCGCTCCTTGGTGATCGGGATCTTGTTGCAGGGCAGGATCGGCACCCCGCGCCAGGCCGGGACCAGCTGGCCGCCGAGGTCGACGTGGTCCGGGTAGAGGCCGCGCGCGTTGAAGCCCCGGCCGATCGCCGCGATGGTCCTCGGGTGGGCGAGGAAGAACTTGGATCCCCGCCTGCGGCTGAGGAGTTCGTCCATGTCGTCCGGGGTGGGCGGGCCGGAGTGGGTCTGGATGCGCTGTTTGAAGTCGGCGTTGTGGAGGAGGCCGAACTCCCGGTTGTTGATGAGCTCGTGCTCCTGGCGCTCCCGCAACGCCTCGACGGTGAGCCGGAGTTGCTCCTCCGTCTGGTTCATCGGGTGGTTGTACAGGTCGGCGACCCGGGTGTGCACCTTGAGGATCGTCTGGGCGACGGAGAGCTCGTACTCGCGGGGCTTCAGCTCGTAGTCGACGAACGCGCCGGGCAGGCCGTGCTCGCCGGTGTGCCCGGCGGACATCGCGATCTCCGCCTCGCCGCGATGGTTCTGCGGACGTCCTGCCCGCGACTTGAACTCCTCGACGTGTTCCCGGAGTTGCGGCGCCGAGTCCAGCACGGAGGCGAAGTCGGCGCGGGACAGGGTGAGCAGCGTGCCGGAGGTCTCGGCGATCGCCGTGTGCTCCCAGCGGGCGTCGTCGTCGAGCAGCGCGTACTCGCCGAACCGGGCGCCGTCGGCGAGGACGTCGAGGGCCACCTCGTCGTCGTAACTGCCCTCGGAGGCCTGGCTGACGCGGCCGTGGGCGATGAGGTACAGCTGGTCGGCGGGCGTGCCGCGGACCACCAGGGTCTCGCCGCTCGTGAAGTCGCGCTGGACGCAGCGGTCGGCGAGGGCCGTCAGCACCTCGACGTCGTCGAAGCCGCGGAGCAGGGCGAGTTCGCCCAGCTCACGGGGGATCACCCGGACGTCGGAGCCGTCCTGGACGAACTCCACGCGCCCGTCGCCGACGGTGTAGCTGAGCCGGCGGTTCACCCGGTAGGTGCCGCCCTTGGTCTCCACCCAGGGGAGCATCCGCAGCAGCCAGCGGGAGGTGATCTCCTGCATCTGCGGCGCGGACTTGGTCGTCGTGGCGAGGTTGCGGGCAGCCGCCGTGCCCAGGCTGGATTGCCGAGGCAGCTCCACGCCTGCCTCCGGGGTCGATTCGACAGTCATCGGTCGAACTCTCCTTGTTCTGAACAGAGTTGGGCGCATGCGGGCGCCACGAGGCGAAGAAGTGGTGAGGGGGAGATGAGGGTGATGAGCGTGCAGATGAGGGCGGTGAGGGGTGATCCGTCGAGATCGCTCGGAACGCTAGTGGCCGTCCTGCCCGCCCTGCCACGGGCGACCGGGGACATTAACTCGATGCGTTGATCATGAGGAGCCGACGTTTGCCCGGGCACCGATGAGATTCGGCCGCGTTCCTCCGCCGCGCGACGCGGCCGAGGGGGAGCAACTGGCCTGATGTGCGAGACGGCAGGCCACGGTTTCGGCCACGGCTGGTCGCCGGTCCGTCTCGACAGGCGGTAGGGGGCGAACGCCGGGGACGCGGAGGGCGGCGGCGCGGGGGAGGGGTGGCGGGGGGTGGCGGCGCGCGGCATCGTGTGGCGCCGAGTGGCGCTCCGTGGTGCCGGTCCGGCGTCGGGTGGCGCGAGATGATGCCATGCGGCGCCAGATGGCACCGCTGCGTGCCGAGATTCCGGCCGGTGTGCGCCTGGAAGGGCGATGTCCAGAGCGATTTCTGCGGCGTTTTCCCAGCTCAAGCGGCCGTTGGTGCCGACTTCGCGAACTGCGGCGCCAATCGGCCTTGCGGGTGGTGCCAAAGTGATGCCATGATGACGTCATGAACCTCACCCCGTACGTCGAGACCCTCCGCCGCGAACTCGCGGTGGCCGCCGAATCCGGCGGGAGCGGTGCTCGCGAACTCGCCGAGCGGCTGAGCGCGCCGCTGGAGTCGGCCGCCCGGCTGGCCCTGCTCGAAGCGCTCTCCGCCGCCACGGCCGAGATCACGCGAGAGCTCGCCCCGGGCTCCGTCGACGTACGGCTGCGCGGCCTCGACCCCGAGTTCGTCGTGGCACCGGCGTACGAGCGGCGGGCGGCAGCGCCCGTCGGCGAGCCGGCGCCCGAACCGCACCCGGCCCCCGACGTCCCCGCCGACGGCGACGAAGGGGCCACCGCACGGATCAACCTGCGCCTGCCGGCCCACCTCAAGGCACGTGTCGAGGAAGCCGCGGGCCGCGAAGGGCTCTCCGTGAACGCCTGGCTGGTGCGCGCCGTTTCGGCCGCGGTCGGCGCGGACGGCAGGCAGCCCCGCACACGCACCGCCGACGGCACGCACACCGTCGGACAGCAGCACACGGGCTGGGTGCGCTAGCCGCACCCCACCCGACGCACCCCACCCGGCACATCCCATCCGACGCGCGCCGCTCAACACGCGGCACGCAGCACGCACTTCATCCGCCCGTCCCACCAGCAGGGACGCCCCGACAAGCCAAGAGGACGGCACAGCCATGCCTGCTTTCGACACCCCCGCGCCCATCTCCGTCACCGCGTACGTCGCCGCCGGGTCCATCCGGTTCAGCGCCGCCGACCGGTCCGACACCGTCGTCGACGTCCAGCCGCGCGACCCGAAGAAGGACCTCGACGTGCGCGCCGCCGACCAGACCCAGGTCACCTACGTCAGCGGCGGCCTCACCGTGAAGACGCCGAAGAGCACCATGTTCGGCCGCACCGGCACCGTCGACGTCACCATCGCCCTGCCCACCGGCTCCCGCGTCGAGATGAAGGGCGCCTGGGCCCAGGTGCTCGGCGAGGGGCGACTCGGCGACGTACAGGTGGAGACCGCCGCCGGCGACGTCCGGCTCGACGCCACCGGGCCGCTGCGCCTCGAAGCCGCGCACGGCTCGATCACCGTGGACGAGGTCAAGGGCGCCGCCGACATCTCCACCAGCTCCGGCAGCCTCCGCGTCGGCTCCGTGCACGGGCCCGCCGTACTGAAGAACTCGCACGGCAGCACGGTCGTCGGCGCCGTCGAGGGCGAGCTGCGCGTCCGCGGCTCCAACGGCGACATCGACGTCACCCGCGCCGAGGACTCCGTCGCCGCCACCACCGCCCACGGCACCCTGCGCATCGCCGAAGTCGCCCGCGGCACCGTCGAGTTGGAGACCGCCCACGGCACCATCGAGGTCGGCATCCGCAAGGGCACCGCCGCCTGGCTCGACGTCAGCTCCCAGTCCGGGCAGGTGCGCAACACGCTCGACACGTCCGACGCCCCGGAGGACTCCGAGGACACCGTCACGGTCCGGGCCCGCACCCGCCACGGCAACATCGACATCCTCCGCGCCAAGGCCTGACCGCCCACGGCCCCTCGTACGTACGCATCCCACCCAGGAGAGCCCATGCCTTCCTCAGCCCTGCCCACGACCAGGCGGCCCGGCGACCACCTGCACGACGACCTCGCCATCTCCGCGACCGGACTGCGCAAGTCGTACGGCGACAAGCGCGTCCTCGACGGGATCGACCTGCGCATCCCCACCGGCAGCGTGTTCGCGCTGCTCGGCCCGAACGGCGCCGGCAAGACCACCGCCGTGAAGATCCTCTCCACGCTCGTCGCCGCCGACCCCGGCTCCGGTCCCGTCCGGGTCGGCGGGCACGACCTGGCCGCCGATCCGCAGGCCGTGCGCGCCGCGATCGGCGTGACCGGGCAGTTCTCCGCCGTCGACAACCTGATCACCGGCGAGGAGAACATGCTTCTCATGGCGGACCTGCACCACCTCTCCCGCCGCGAGGGCAGGCGCGTGACCGCCGAACTCCTGGAGCGCTTCGACCTGGTGGACGCCGCGAAGAGGCCGGCGGGCGGCTACTCGGGCGGCATGAAGCGACGCCTCGACATCGCCATGACCCTCGTCGGCGACCCGCGCATCATCTTCCTCGACGAGCCGACCACCGGCCTCGACCCGCGCTCCCGGCACAACATGTGGGGCGTCGTCCGCGAGCTCGTCGCCGACGGCGTCACCGTCTTCCTCACCACCCAGTACCTCGAAGAGGCCGACGAACTCGCCGACCGCATCGCCGTCTTGAGCAACGGCACCATCGCCGCCGAGGGCAGCGCCGATGAGCTGAAGCGGATCGTCCCGGGCGGGCACGTCCGGCTCCGCTTCGCCGCCCCGGCCGCGTACCGCACCGCCGCCCTCGCCCTCGCCGACGTGCAGCGGAACGACGAGACGCTGACCCTGCAGATCCCCAGCGACGGCAGCCAGCGCGAACTGCGGTCCCTCCTCGACTGGCTGGACGCCGCGGGCGTCGAGGCCGACGAGCTGACCGTGCACACCCCCGACCTCGACGACGTGTTCTTCGCCCTGACCGGCGGCGACACCCGCGGCACCACCGGCACCCCCGCCGCCACCGGCACCGGCGCCCGCCGCACCGACCCCGACCAGCAGAAGGAGACCGCCCGATGAGCACCGCGACGACCACCCCCGGCCCGCGCGCCGCCACCCACCCCACCGGCCTCGCCCTCGCCGTACGCGACTCCGCCACGATGCTGCGCCGCAACCTGCTGCACGCCCGGCGCTACCCCTCGCTCACGCTCAACCTGCTGCTCACACCGGTCATGCTGTTGCTGCTCTTCGTCTACCTCTTCGGCGACGTCATGAGCGCCGGCATCGGCGGCGGGGCCCCGGACCGCGGCGCGTACATCGCGTACATCGTGCCCGGCATCCTGCTGATGACCGTCGGCGGCACCGTCGTCGGCACGGCCGTGTCCGTCGCCAACGACATGACCGAAGGCATCGTCGCCCGCTTCCGCACCATGGCGATCCACCGCGGCTCGGTGCTCGTCGGGCACGTCGTCGGCAGCGTCCTGCAGGCGGTCATGAGCGTGATCCTCGTCGGCGCGGTCGGCGTGGCCATCGGCTTCCGCGCCACCGACGCCACCGCCCTTGAGTGGCTGGCCGCCCTCGGCATGCTCGTCCTGTTCGCCATGTCCCTCACCTGGATCGCCGTCGGCATGGGCCTGATCAGCCCGAACGCGGAGGCCGCCAGCAACAACGCGCTGCCGATGATCCTGCTGCCGCTGCTGTCCAGCGCGTTCATCCCGATCGAGACGATGCCGGGCTGGTTCCAGCCGATCGCCGAGTACCAGCCGTTCACCCCGGCCATCGAGACCCTGCGCGGACTGCTCCTCGGCACCGAGATCGGCCACAACGGCTGGCTGACGGTCGCGTGGAGCATCGGACTCGCCGTGCTCGGCTACCTCTGGTCCACGTCGAAGTTCAACAGCGAAGCGAAGTAGTACGAGCCCGACCACCGCGCCGCAGCGCCCCGTCCGCCCGTCCGCCCGCCTGCTCGACAGGCCGCCGGACGGGACCCGGGAGGACAATGGGGGGTGGTCGGGCACGCGCAGGAGGAGAGCCGCCATGACCGAACAGATCGACGCCGTCGAAGCCGACCGCGCCCTCAAGACCAAGCACCGCAAGATGTGGGCCCTCGGCGACTACTCGGCGGTGGCCGCCCAGCTCATCCCCGACCTCGGCCCCGCCCTCGTCCAGGCCTGCGGCGTACGCGCCGGGACACGCGTCCTGGACGTCGCCGCGGGCACCGGCAACGCCGCGATCCCCGCCGCCCTGGCCGGGGCCGAGGTCGTCGCCCTCGACCTGACCCCCGAGCTGTTCGACGCGGGCCGGGCGCGCGCCGCCGAGCAGGGCGTCACCGTCGAGTGGCGCGAGGGGGACGCGGAGCACCTGCCCTTCCCCGACGACAGCTTCGACACGGTCCTGTCCTGTGTAGGGATCATGTTCGCGCCGCACCACGGGGCCGCCGCCGACGAGGCGGTCCGCGTGTGCCGCCCCGGCGGCACGATCGGCCTGATCAGCTGGACCCCGGAGGGCTTCATCGGCGAGATGTTCGCGACGATGAAGCCGTACGCCCCCGCCCCGCCGCCCGGCGCGCAGCCCCCGCCGCTGTGGGGCCGCGCCGAGCACGTACGGGAACTCCTCGGCGACCGCGTCACGGACTTCGCCGCCCAGACCCGCACGCTGCGCGTCGACCTGTTCGCGCGGCCCGCGGACTTCCGCGAGTTCTTCAAGACCAACTACGGCCCGACCATCGCCGTGTACCGCAACATCGGCGACGACCAGGACCGCGCCGCCGCCCTGGACGACGCCCTCGACGCCCTGGCCCGGCGCCACCTGGACGCCGCGGGCCCCGCCGGGATGGAGTGGGAGTACCTGCTGGTCACGGCGCGGAAGGCGTGACGGGCAGAGGCGGGGGAGGCCGTCCCGCGCTCCGGGTCACGGCAGCGCCCGGCGGGCCGGTGGGTGTGCGCGATCCGTCGACTCCCTTGCCGTACCGGTCGATGCCTCGGTGACGAGGTGGGCGAGCAGGATGCCCGTGGCCCGTCTGCTGAGGGAGCGGGCCGCCGGGATGAGGCGGCCGTGGTCCCGAGCGGGCAGGGACAGGGCGATGCCGGACGCTCGGCCCGGCAGGCCGAGCGAGTAGGCGACGCACACCTCCGTGCGCGAGTACTCCAGGAGGTCGAACTGCGCGGCGTGCGGGCCGTGCCCGTCGAGCCGCTCGACCAGGTCGCGGGGGTCGGTGATGGTGCGCTCGGTCAACTGGACCGACGGGTGCCGCGCCAGGTGCTCCATGCGGGTGTCGAAGTCCAGCTGGGCGAGCAGGCACTTGCCGACCGCGCTGGCGTGCCCGGTGTCGCTGAACGGCGCCCACTCGTCGACCGGCGGGGCGGAACGGCTGTACGCGGCCTCGTGGATGCGGATCTCCCCGTCGACGTAACTGCTCAGGTACACCGCGGCGTCCAGCTCGTCGCGCAGGTCGGCGAGGGCCCGCCGGAGCAGGTCGCGGTCCGGGGCGCCGGTCGCGCGCAGCAGCGGTCCCGGGCGGTGGGCGCCGCCGACGGTGGTGATGAGGTGCTGGTCCCGCAGCCAGTCCAGGAACCGGACGGTGGTGTTGAGGGACATGCGGGTGCGCTGGGCGAGGGTACGGGTGTCGATGCCGTCCGCGCCGTCGATCAGGTGCAGCAAGTCCCGGGCCCGCAGGGCCGCTTGCCAGGCACGCGGCTTCGGGGCGAGCGCCGGGCTGTGCCGCGCCATGTCGTTGAGCACTGCCGGGCGCAACGCGTTCGCCGACCACCAGGGCTCGCCCGACGGCCCCTCCGGCGAGCCGCCGTCCGCCCCGGGGACCGCGGCCACGGGACGGGCGGGGTGTGCGGGGCCGGCCGGGTCGGGCAGCCACAGCGCGGGCACCTCCGCCGGGCCCGTACGCGCTCCGAGTCCGGCGGAGTCGTCCGTGCCCGCCGCCTGCTCCCGTCGGCCCCGCGCGAGGGGCGGCAGCGGGGGAGGAGGTACGAGGAACAGTCGCGGCGCACGCCCACCACCACGACCGGCACCCAACTCCCTTACGGAGTCGCCTGTCTGATCGGGCATCAACAACTCCTCCTCGACCCCGAGCAGGCGGCGCGCCTCGTCGAAGTACGTCCCGTCCTCGACCCGCGGCGTGGCCACGTCCGAGTCCGGGTCCGTGTCCGTGTCCGGACGGCGGTGGGCGTGGGCACGCAGGAGGCGGGCAGCGTCGCCGTGGCCGAGCCGTGCAGCCTCGGCGACCAGGAACCACGCCTCGTGCCCCCAGTCCGCACCCGCCCGCAGCGCCACCACCGCGAGCCGGAACAGCGCCCCCGGGTGGCCGCACGCCGCCGCGTCCCCCAACCAGTCGGCGGCGGCGGCGAGTTCACCCCGGCCGAGGGCGCGGGAGCCGAGGCGGTACAGCGCGTTCGCCCGTCGCCGCGCCTCCAGGCCGGGCGGTACGGAACGGTCCTGCCGTACGGCCCCGGAGTGCGGGCCGAAGTCTCCGTCGGGGCGGTCCCAGTGGTCCGGCGGGCCGGTCAGGGCGTCGATCAGCTCGTCCAGGCCCGGGGGGACCTCGGGGGCCGTGGGCGTCCGGACGGCGCGGTCGTCGCCGCGGCCCTCGTCGTAGCGGCTCACACCCGTCCCCCTTCCTTGTCCGCACTGCGGGATGCGTCGGTGCCGCGGGCGTCCGCATGACGGCCCCGCGCACCGCGGGCGGCGCCCGTACCGCGATTGGCGTTGCGGTGCCGGTCGCGGATGAACTCCACGAGGGCCCGGCGCAGGTCGACCACCGCCTTGTGTCGCTCCCGGTACACCTGGTCCGCCCGCATCCCGAGCACCGCCGCGATCTCGATGTCCGTCAGGCCGCGGCTCTGCAACTGCACCACCTGGCGGCGCTGGCTGTGCGGCATCGCCTCGATCGCCGGCCACACCAGGTCGACCAGCGCGTCCGCGTCGTACGGCCCCGACTCGGCCTCGCCGCAGCGCTGTTCGGGCAGGTACGCCTGCAGGTCGTCGCCCGCGAGCTCAAGGCGGCGCTCCGTGCGCAGCCGCGTCTTCGCCAGGTTGAGCGCGGCCCGCGTCAGATACGCCCGTACGTTGACGTCCTCGTCCAGCTCGCCCGCCCGGAAGCGGCGGGCCACGCTGAGGAACGCCTCCTGCGCCACGTCCTGGCAGGCGTGCAGCGACAGTCGACGGTTCGTGCCGCGGCGCAGGGTGTGCGGCATCGTCGCCATGAACTGCGCGTAGGCGTCGACGAGTTGCTGCCCGAGCCCGCCGTCCACGGCGAAGCCGTCCGTGTGCGCCTCACCTCCCACCACGGAACCGCTCCCTCGCACCGGTGCAGCGCACGGCCCCGCGCCGGGCCGCCACGGGAGGGGTTCCCTGCCGCCGCCCGCGGCTCCGCCGCCGCTCCAGCCAGCCGGGCAGCAGGGCGGCAAGCACGGGGGCGAGCCCGCTCACCACGGCCGAGGCAACCCCGGCCCACTCGAAGGACGCCGTCATGTGAGTCGATCTCCATCTGGTCCGCAACGGACGCGCAACACGCCTCACCAGTCCGACGGGCGACCGGCCGCAGTTCTCCCCCGCGGATCACAAGCAACCACAAGTGACTGATCACGACGCCCAAGTGACCACGCCGGGAAAGGAGTTGGCCGGAGCTTCACCGAGTGTCATATGCCAGTCGCGGCGCGGGGACGCGACCACCGCGCGAGGGCCGTACGCAGAAGGGTCCGACGAGGCTCGGCCCCCTTCCGGCGACGAAGCGCGCCGTACCTCCCTCGGCCGGCACACCACCCCATCTGCCCGCAGCGTCCGCCGGGCCGCCACCGAGCCGACGCGCAGAGCCGCAGCTCCGTGTCACGCTGCGCGCCTGCGCGCACTCAGTCGGATGCGGCCGGCCGAGGGGGGCGAGCGCCGCCCCCGCGTCCACGGCGCGACGCAGAGCGCCCGCGTTCCCGCCGCGACGCAGCGCGCGCCGCAGGGCGGCCAGGCCGCGGCCTGCGGCTGGTCGCACGGTGGTCGAAGACAGGGCCGTACGGCTCGTCGCAGGCAGCCGATGACCCATCGGTTCACCGGGCCCCGAACGGTCACCCGGTGCGCGCCCGCCGCCCTCGTCGGTTCCCGCCGGTGAGCGCAAGACCCGGGCCGCCTCGGCCGACGGCGCGCGTCCTGGCCCCCGCCCCCGTCCCGGCAGGGGCGGCCTAACAAACAGGGCCCCTCGGCGTGCCCGGTGGGAAAATGTGCGCAATGAGAGATCTGCGGCGTTCCTCGACCCGGGCCACGGAGGCTTCGGCCGTGCCGCGGCGTTCGGGGGGACTGAGTCCGCGGAGCGTGGCTGGGCAGGTGCTGTTGCTGCAGCTGGGCGTGGTCGTGCTGCTGATCGCCGCGACCGTCACCGTCCTCGTGCTGCAGGCCCGGCAGCAGGGCACGCGCGCGGCCCGCGAGCAGGTCCTCTCCACCGGCGAGGCGTTCGCGAACGCGCCGGGCGTCGCGGAGGCGCTCGACGGACCCGACCCGACCGCCGAGCTGCAACCCCGTACGAACAAGGTCAGGGAGGCGTCCGGTGTCGACAACCTGGTGGTGGCGACACCGGCCGGGATCCGGGTCGCCCACCGTGACCCGGAGCTGATCGGCGGCCATGTCATCGGCCACTACCAGGAGGCCGCGCGCGGGGAGGCGGCCACGTTCATCGACTCGGGGCCGCTCGGCCGGTCGGTGTACGCGACCGTGCCCGTGTTCCGGCCGGACGGCTCGGTCGCCGGGATCGTCATCCCCGAGATCACCCTGGAGAACGTCAACGAACAGGTGGGCCACCAGCTCCCCATGCTGTTCGTGACCGCGGGCGGCGCGCTCGTCCTCGCCACCGCGGGCGCCGCCCTGGTCAGCTGGCGCCTGCGCCGCCAGACCCGCGGCCTCGGCCCGAGCGAGATCACGCGGATGTACGAGCACCACGACGCGGTCCTGCACTCGGTCCGCGAGGGCGTCCTGATCGTGGCGGCGGACGGCCGGCTGCTGCTCGCCAACGACGAGGCCCGCCGCCTCCTCGACCTGCCCGACGACGCCGAGCAGCACCGCGTCTCCGACCTCGGCCTGGCCCCCGGAGTCGCCCGGCTGCTCACGGCGGGCCGCCGCGCCACGGACGAGGTGCACCTGGCGGGCGATCACCTGCTCGCCGTCAACGTGCGCCCCGTCGACGGGCAGGGCGGCCTCGCCGGCACCGGCCCGTCCGGGGTCGTCGCCACCCTCCGCGACACCACCGAGCTGCAGGCCCTGACCGGCCGCGCCGAGGTCGCCCGCGAACGGCTGCAGCTCCTTTACGACGCGGGCGTCCGGGTCGGCACCACCCTCGACGTCGTCCGCACCGCCGAGGAGGTCGCCCAGGTCGCTGTGCCCCGCTTCGCGGACGTGGTGAGCGTGGAGCTGCTCGACCCCGTGCTGCGCGGCGAGGAACCGCACGGCTCGGGCCTGGAGATGCGCCGTACCGCCATCGTCGGGGTGGAGGGCGACCATCCGCTGTACCGGGTGGGCGAGCTGATCCACCTCGTGCCGGGCGTGCCCGCCGCGCTCGGCGTCACCGGCGGGCACGCCGTACTGGTGACGGACCTGGCCGTCGACCAGGCCTGGCGGGCGCAGGACCCGGAGCGGTCTCGGCGGCTCCTGGAGGAGGGCTTCCACTCGATGATCGCCGCGCCGCTCGGCGCCCGGGGGAAGATCCTCGGCACGGCCACGTTCTGGCGCCGCGGGGACTCGCCGCCGTTCGACGAGGACGACCCGTCGTTCGCCGAGGAGCTGGCGGCCCGCGCGGCCGTCGCCGTCGACAACGCCCGCCGGTACACGCACGAGCACACGATGGCGGTCACCCTGCAGCGCAGCCTGCTGCCGCGCACCCTGCCCGAGCAGTCCGCGCTCGACGTGGCGCACCGCTATCTGCCCGCGCAGGGCGGCGTGGGCGGCGACTGGTTCGACGTGATCCCGCTGCCGGGCGCGCGCGTCGCGCTGGTCGTCGGGGACGTGGTCGGGCACGGGCTGCACGCCGCCGCCACCATGGGCCGCCTGCGCACCGCCGTGCACAACTTCTCCGCCCTCGACCTGCCGCCCGACGAACTCCTCGCCCATCTCGACGAGTTGGTGGCCACCCTGGACGCCGAGGAGGCGACGGACTCCGAGGCCCCGGACGTCACGGGCGCCACCTGCCTGTACGCGATCTACGACCCGGTCGACGGCAGGTGCACCCTCGCCCGCGCCGGGCACCTGGGCCCCGCCCTGGTCCTGCCGGACGGTTCCGTGGAGCTCCCCGATGTGCCCGTGTCGCCGCCGCTCGGCCTCGGCGCGGGTTTGCCGTTCGAGACGGCGACGCTGCAGCTGCCCGCCGACTCGCGGCTCGCGCTGTTCACCGACGGCCTGGTGGAGCGCCGCGACCGGGACATCGACGCCGGGCTGGCCGAGCTGCGCGCCGTCCTCGCCGAGCATCCGGGCGCCGACCCCGAGTCGATCTGCACGGCCGTCGTCGACGCGCTGCGTCCCGAGCGTCCGCTCGACGACATCGCCCTGCTGGTCGCCCGCACCCGCCTGCTCGACCCGGACCAGGTCTTCGTCCGCGAGGTGCCGGACGACCCGGCCGAGGTGCCGCGCGTACGGGCCGAGATCGACGAGCGGCTCGCGGCCTGGGGGCTCACGGAGATCGCGTTCACCACCGAGCTGATCGTCAGCGAACTCGTCACCAACGCCATCCGCTACGGCACCCCGCCGATCCGGCTGCGCCTGCTGCACGACGCCAACAGCCTCATCTGCGAGGTCGCCGACGCCAGCAGCACCTCCCCGCACCTGCGCCGCGCGGCCACCACGGACGAGGGCGGGCGCGGCCTGTTCCTGGTGGCCCAGTGCGGCACCCGCTGGGGTACGCGCTACACCGCGCGCGGCAAGGTCATCTGGGCCGAGCAGTCCCTGCACGAGACAGTCACCGAGCCGGAGGCGTCGGCGGACGACCTGCTCGACCAGTGGTCGGACTTCTGAACCTGCCCGTTTGCCCGCGCCCGCTGTTGCCCGAGGCGGGCATCGTGAGGGCGTACGGGCACGGACGGGACCGGCTCGTCCCGCAGGGCATCTTCCTTGCGGGGCAAGGAAGTTGAGCCTCGGCGGGCCCCGTTCCCCGCCTCCGTCCGGAGCTGCCGACGCCCGCCTCCGTGCCCGTTCTGTGCTCCGACCCGGGCAAGTTATCTCACATTTTCTGTGAACTCAACGATTGATTTAACGTTTACGCGGTGGTTACAGTCCCGGCAATCCAAAGGCGGAGCAGCCGAAGGCGGAGTCAGGAGCGAGCCGATGCGAGCAGTTCTGGTCAGCGGTCCCGGGCAGGTCGCGGTGACCGAGCAACCCGACCCCACACCGGGGCCGGGCGAGGTGGTCGTCGAGGTGACGTCCTGCGGCGTGTGCGGTACGGACATGCACATCCTCGACGGCGAACTCCCGTCCGCCGCAAGCCCCTTGGTGCCGGGCCACGAACTCACCGGCCGCGTCGTCGCCCTCGGCCCGGACGTCACCGGACCGAAGCCCGGCACCCGCGTGGCCGTCGACCCGAACATCCCCTGCGGCGCCTGCCACTACTGCCGGATCGGCCGCGGCAACCTCTGCGACGACTACCGCGCGGTCGGCGTGACCCGCCCCGGCGGCTTCGCCGAGTACGTCGCCGTACCGGCCCGCTGCGCCTACGTCCTGCCGGAGGGGCTGTCCGACGCCGCCGCCGGACTCGTCGAGCCGCTGTCCTGCGCCGTGCACGGACTGAACCGGCTGCCGCGCCGCCCCGGCGAGCACCATCTGATCTACGGCGCGGGCACCATGGGCCTGATGATGGCCGCCGTCGTCCGCCAGGCCGGCGCCGCGTCCGTGTCGATGGTCGACCTCAACCGGGACCGGCTCGACTTCGCGAAGACCTTCGCCGCCGACCAAGTGGCCGCCGACGCCGCCGAGTTCGACCGGCCGCACGGCTTCGAAGTCGTCATCGATGCCACCGGCGCGCTCCCCGCCGTCGAGGACGGCCTCGGCCGGGTCCGCAAGGGCGGCACGTTCCTGCAGTTCGGCGTCAGCGACCCGGCCCGCAAGGCCGCGTTCTCGCCGTACGACGTGTACAACCGGGAGATCGACATCATCGGCTCGATGGCCGTGCACAACAGCTTCCAGCCGGCGATCGACCTGCTCGCCGCGGGCCTCGACCTGGACGCGCTCGTCAGCCACGTGTACGGGCTCGACGCCTTCGACACCGCCGTGGCCGACTTCCGCGCCGGCACCGGCCGGAAGATCCACATCGCGCCCGGGACGGAGGCCCACGTATGAGCCGACGTATGAGCCCGCGCACGACCCCGCGCACGAGCGCGCCCACCGCCGCGCAGGCGCCCGCGGACCGCCGCCACCCGCTCGACCGGATCGGCATCCCCAAGCCGCTGATCTGGGGCTATGTCGGGCTGCTGTTCTTCATGATCGGCGACGGCGTGGAGACCAGCTACCTCTCCAAGTACTTCGGCAGCGACCTCGGCTTCTCCGAGACCGGCGCCGGCGCCATCATCACCGTCTACGGCGTCACCGCCGCCATCGCCTCGTTCCTCGGCGCCGGACTGCTCTCCGACCGCTGGGGCCCACGGCGCGTCATGGCCGTCGGCGCGGGCATCTGGATCGCCTTCCACGTCCTGATGCTCACCGTGGCGATCCCCGCCGAGAGCTACCCGCTCGTCATGGTCACGTACGGCATCCGCGGCTTCGGCTACCCGATGTTCGCGTACGGCTTCCTCTCCTGGATCATGGCCGTCGCGCCGAAGGACCACCAGAGCAAGGCGGTCGGCTGGTTCTGGTTCTTCTACAGCTCCGGCTACCCCATCATCGGCTCGTTCCTCTTCGCCGCCGCCATGCCCCTCGTCGGCTTCTACGCCACGCTGTGGGTCTCCCTCGCGGTGATCGCGGTCGGCACGGTCATCGTCCTCGTCCTGCTGCGCGAACGCACCGGGTTCACCGGTCTCGCGCCAGGCCGCGACTCGCGCGCCGAGCTGGCCGGGACGTTCCGGATCCTCTTCGAGAAGCCGAAGTTGGGCGTCAGCCTGATCATCCGGCTCATCAACACCACACCGTCGTTCGGCATGTGGGTCTTCATGCCGTTCTTCGTCCGCGACCTCGGATTCGGCGACGGCGAGTGGAACACCCTGCTCGTCATCATGATGGTCACCAACCTCGGCGCCCTGCTCGTCTTCGGCGTACTCGGCGACAACTGGTCCGGCCGCAAGACCTGCGCCCTGTTCGGCGGCGTCCTCGGCGCGCTCGGCTGCCTCGCCTGCTACTACCTGCCCGCCGCGGCCGGGGCGAACTTCCTCGTCGCCGCGCTCGCGGTCGCCGTGTACGGGGCGGGCCTCGCCGGATACGTGCCGCTGCCCGCGATGATGGTCGCCCAGGCCCCCGAACGCCGCGGCCAGGTCATGGGCGTCTACACCCTCGGCGCCGGCCTCAGCGTCGCCGTCGGCCCCCTCATCGGCACGCTGTCGTACGGCACTTGGGGCTTCCAGGGCCTGATGTGGATCTACGCGCTCCTGCTCCTCGTCAACGCGGGCCTCTGCCTGTACGTGACGTCGCCGGGGGACGGGCTGCCCGAGGAGACCGCGGCCCCCACCGGCACCGCCGACCCGCAGCCCTCGCCCGTACCGGCAGTACCGGCCCCCTGAACCCCCTCGCGAAGGATCACCCCATGCCACCCCGCCTGCCCGCCACCATGCGCGCCGCCGTCCTGCACGGCCCCGGCGAACTCCGCGTCGAGGAACGCCCGGTGCCGACGCCCGGCCCGCGCCAGGTCCTCGTCCGCGTCGACGCCGTCGGCACCTGCGGCTCCGACGTGCACTACTACCGGCACGGCCGCATCGGCGACTTCGTCGTGGAGGCGCCCATGGTCCTCGGGCACGAACCCGCGGGCACCGTCGTCGCGTCGGGCCCCGGCGCGACCCGCCACCGGATCGGGCAGCGCGTGTCCGTCGAGCCGGGCACACCCTGCGGCGGATGCGCGGAGTGCCGGCTCGGCCGCTACAACCTCTGCCCCGACATGGTGTTCTACGCGACCCCGCCCGTCGACGGCGTGTTCTGCGAATACGCCGCGGTGCACGAGGAGTTCGCGCACGCCGTGCCCGACTCCGTCGGCGACGAGGCGGCGGCCCTGCTCGAACCGCTCTCCGTCGGCGTGTGGTCCTGCCGCAAGGCCCGCGTCGGCCCCGGCGACCGCGTCCTCGTCACCGGCGCCGGCCCCATCGGCCTGGTCGCCGCCCAGACGGCCCTCGCGTACGGCGCGAGCGAGGTCACGGTCACCGACGTGGCGCCCCGACGCCTCGCTCTGGCAAGGGAGTTGGGCATGCAGGCGGTCGACGTGTCGCGGACGCCGCTGCGGGACCTCGGGTACGAGCCGAGCGTCGTCCTCGAGTGCAGCGGCGTGCCCGCCGTGATCGGCGAAGCGATCCGCTCGACGGCACGCGCGGGCCGCGTCGTGCTGGTCGGCATGGGCGGCGACGAGGTGCCGCTGCCGCTCGCCAAGGTGCAGAACTACGAGCTGGAGGTCACCGGCACGTTCCGCTACGCCAACACCTGGCCCACCGCGATCGACCTCGCCGCCTCCGGCAGGGTCGCCCTCGACCCGCTGGTCACGCACCGCTTCGGCCTCGCCGACGCCGAACGCGCCCTCACCGTGGGCGCCGAGGACCCGACGGCGGTCAAGAGTGTGGTGCTGCCGCAGAAGTGACGTCCACGGCCGTGACGGTGACGCCGAGCGCGCGGATCGCGTCCGCCTCCGCGCCCGGCGTCCCGCTGTCGGTGACGACCTCCTCGTACCGCGCGGCGGTCCCGTACGCGTACGTGGCGGTCTTGCCGAACTTCGAACGGTCGGCGAGCAGCACGGCCCGGCCGGCCGAGTCGAGCATGGCCTCCTTGACCTCCGCGTACTCCTGCAAGGGGTGGAAGAGCCGGCCCTCGTGCACGGCCGTCGCCGACATCAGCGCCAGGTCGGCGTGGATCCGGCCGAGGGCGCGCAGCACGTCGGGTCCCGTGCACGAGTTGAACTCGCCGTGGAACCGGCCGCCGAGCAGCGTGACGCTCAACTCCTTGGCCCCGCCCAGGCGTTGGGCGATCCCGACCGAGTTTGTCACGACCGTCAGACCGGGCACGTCACGGATCGTCCCGGCCAGCGGGAACAGCGTCGACGAGTCGTCCATGAGGAGCGTCGACCCGGGGGTGACGCGCGGCGCGACGGCGGCGCACAGGGCTTCCTTCACGTCGACGTTGGCGCCCTCGCGGAACCGCGTCGCGGTCTCCATGGTGAGCGCCGGGAACGCCACGGCCCGGCCGCGCACCTTCTGCAGCAGATGCCGCTGCGCGAGGTCGTCGAGGTCCCGGTGCATGGTCATCAGGCTCACGCCGAACAGGTCGGCGAGCACGTCGATCCGCGTCTCCCCGTGCTCGGCGACATGCCGCAGAATCTCCTGCCGCCGCCGCTCGACAACGGCCTGAGAGGGCCTGGACCTGGGCGGCACGGGGGATCTCCTTTCGCCGGACGCGCCCCTGAGACGGAGCACGAAGTGCAAGTCTCAGGGGCGCGGGGAACTGCGCGAGCAACCACGGCGATCCCGCAGTCGGCGACGGTCAGTCGTCGCTACGGCGGGACGCCGCCCAGCGATCGTAGTCGTACGTACCTCAGTCCGTACCCGACTCCATCGCGGCGCGATCCAGCGCCTCGTCCTCCGCAGAGACCTCCCCGCGGGACGCGATCGCCTCGGCGCCGCCGCCGGGCATCTCCGGCATCGTGCCGATCAGCCCGGTAGCCGCGGCCTGGTCCGCGCCGATCGCCGGCGTGGACGTGCCGATCAGGCCGATGCCCGCGTACTGCTCCAGCTTCCCGCGGGAGTCGGCGATGTCGAGGTTGCGCATGGTCAGCTGACCGATCCGGTCGAGCGGGCCGAACGCCGAGTCCTCGGTGCGCTCCATGGACAGCTTGTCCGGGTGGTAGCTGAACGCCGGGCCCGTGGTGTCGAGGATCGAGTAGTCCTCGCCGCGGCGCAGGCGCAGCGTGACCTCGCCGGTGACGGCGGCGCCGACCCAGCGCTGCAGCGACTCACGCACCATCAGCGCCTGCGGGTCCAGCCAGCGGCCCTCGTACATGAGGCGGCCGAGACGCCGGCCCTCGTTGTGGTACTGGGCGAGGGTGTCCTCGTTGTGGATCGCGTTCACGAGGCGCTCGTACGCGGCGTGCAGCAGGGCCATGCCCGGCGCCTCGTAGATGCCGCGGCTCTTGGCCTCGATGATCCGGTTCTCGATCTGGTCGGACATGCCCATGCCGTGGCGGCCGCCGATGGCGTTGGCCTCCATCACCAGGTCGACCGCGGTCTCGAACTTCTGGCCGTTGATCGTGACCGGGCGGCCCTGCTCGAAGCCGATCGTCACGTCCTCGGTGGCGATCTCGACCGACGGGTCCCAGAACTTCACGCCCATGATCGGGTCGACGGTCTCGACGCCCGTGTTCAGGTGCTCCAGGATCTTCGCCTCGTGCGTGGCGCCCCAGATGTTGGCGTCCGTCGAGTACGCCTTCTCCGTGCTGTCGCGGTACGGGAGGTCGTGGGCGACGAGCCACTCCGACATCTCCTTGCGGCCGCCGAGCTCGGTCACGAAGTCCGAGTCCAGCCACGGCTTGTAGATCCGCAGGTGCGGGTTGGCGAGCAGGCCGTAGCGGTAGAACCGCTCGATGTCGTTGCCCTTGTACGTCGAGCCGTCGCCCCAGATCTGGACGTCGTCCTCGAGCATTGCGCGGACCAGCAGGGTGCCGGTGACGGCACGGCCGAGCGGGGTGGTGTTGAAGTACGCACGGCCGCCGGAGCGGATGTGGAACGCGCCGCAGGTGAGCGCGGCCAGACCTTCCTCGACCAGGGCGGCGCGGCAGTCGACGAGACGCGCGATCTCCGCGCCGTAGGTCTTCGCGCGGCCGGGCACCGAGGCGATGTCGGGCTCGTCGTACTGACCGATGTCGGCGGTGTAGGTGCACGGGACGGCGCCCTTGTCGCGCATCCACGCGACCGCGACGGACGTGTCGAGGCCGCCCGAGAAGGCGATGCCGACGCGCTCGCCGGCCGGAAGGGAAGTGAGGACCTTGGACATAGGAAGATTATGCATGCTCTCGCATGGTCATGCAAAGTCCGTTCCGCGGGCGATCTGCGTCACGCGATCCGACGCGTCCCCCGACCGCCCGCGGAACCCGGCCTCCGGCCCTGGGCCCGTACGCGGCTACACGATGCCCTGGGCCTGCATGGCGTCGGCGACGCGGAGGAAACCGGCGATGTTCGCGCCCAGGACGTAGTCGTCGGGGGTGCCGCCGTACGTCTCCGCGGTCTGTCGGCACTCGGTGTGGACGTCGCGCATCACGGCGGCGAGGCGGGCCTCGGTCTGGTCGAAGGTCCAGCGGTCGCGGGCGGCGTTCTGCTGCATCTCCAGGGCGGACGTGGCGACACCGCCCGCGTTGGCGGCCTTGCCGGGGCCGAAGAGGACACCGGCCTCGCGGAACACCTCGATCGCCTCCGGCGTGGACGGCATGTTCGCGCCCTCGACGACCGCGAGCACGCCGTTCTTCGTCAGCGCCACCGCGTCCTCGCGGCGGATCTCGTTCTGCGTGGCGCACGGCAGCGCGATGTCGCACGGTACGTCGTAGAGCGTGCCCCGCGCGGAGAAGCGGGCGGTCGGCTTGGCCTCGGCGTACACGGACAACCGCTCGCGGCGGACCTCCTTGAGCTCCTTCAGCAGCTCCAGGTCGATGCCGTCCTCGTCGACGACATAACCCGACGAGTCGGAGCAGGCGACCACCGTGCCGCCGAGCGCGTGCACCTTCTCGATCGCGTACAGCGCGACGTTGCCCGAGCCGGAGACCACGACACGGCGGCCCTCGAAGGACGTGCCACGGGTGGCGAGCATCTCCTGCGCGAAGAACACGGTGCCGTAGCCGGTCGCCTCCGTGCGGGCGTGCGAACCGCCCCAGCCGACCGGCTTGCCCGTCAGCACCCCGGCGTCGAACCGGTTGGTGAGGCGCTTGTACTGGCCGAAGAGGTAGCCGATCTCGCGCCCGCCGACGCCGATGTCACCGGCCGGGACATCGGTGTGCTCGCCGATGTGCCGGTACAGCTCGCTCATGAACGACTGGCAGAACCGCATCACCTCGCCGTCCGAGCGGCCGCGCGGGTCGAAGTCCGAGCCGCCCTTGCCGCCGCCGATGCCCATGCCGGTCAGGGCGTTCTTGAAGATCTGCTCGAAGCCGAGGAACTTCACGATGCCGAGGTTCACGCTCGGGTGGAAACGGAGGCCGCCCTTGTACGGGCCGAGCGCGCTGTTGAACTCGATGCGGAAGCCACGGTTGACCCGCACCGCGCCCTCGTCGTCCACCCACGGCACCCGGAACACGACCTGCCGCTCCGGCTCGCAGAGGCGGTCGACGACAGCGCCGCGCACGTACTCGGGGTGCCGTTCCAGGGCCGGGCCGAGGGTGGTGAGCACCTCCGTCACGGCCTGGTGGAACTCCGCCTCGCCGGGATTGCGCCTGCGGACCTCCGCCTGGACGGCCTCGATGTGCGTGCTGACGTCCATGTGTCGTCTCTCGCTCTCTGCAGTGCGGTCGGTGCGGGTGCTGCGGTCGGTGCCGTGCGGGGCGGTTTGATCGATCAGTTCGAGCTCGACTGATCGTCGCTGGGGGAGGGGGCGGGTGGCAAGAGCGCGCTTGGTCCGTGGACGGCCCGGGGCTGCGCCCCCTCCCGCCACCCCCGCTTCACGGTCGCTCTTCGGCTGCCCGCTCCGTCGGTGGCCGGTCGCGCAGTTCCCCGCGCCCCTTGTCGGGGCTGTGCCCCGGCCGGTTGTTGGTCGGCTGTCTCCGTCGTCGTGGCTGGTCGCGCAGTTCCCCGCGCCCCTTGTTCGGGGCTGCGCCTGCTGCCGCCGCCCCGCTGGACGGTCGCTCTTCGGCTGCCTGCGCCGTCGTGGCCGGTCGCGCAGTTCCCCGCGCCCCTTGTCGGGGCTGTGCCCTGGCCGGTTGTCGGTCGTCGTGCCTGCCGTTGGCTGGTTGCGCCGTTCCCCGCGCCCCTTTCGGGGGCTAGCGGGTCGCTGTTACCAGCCAGGCTGTGCTGCGGAGGTGGACTCCCTCGGCGTTCTCGGATGCGCGGAGGTGGTTCGTCAGGGTTGTGCGGGCGCGGGCTGTCGTCTCGGCGGGGACCTGGCTCGTCATCGCGCGGCCCGGGCCCGTCGCCAGCATGAAGTCCGCCGCGTCCTGCGCGTCCCGGCCCCACGTCCCGTACGCCTCCACGTGTTCCGTGCGTACGTCCGTGAAACCGGCCGACGTGAGGACCGTGCGGGCGCGGGCCGGGTCCGAGAAGGCGAACATGCCCGTACGGCCCGGCACCGCGAAGTCGCCCATCGGCAGCAGGTCCTGGAGCGACAGCATCGCCGCCAGCCACCCGTTGCCCTCCGGCTCCGCCGGGCACACGAACGCGAGCCGGCCGCCGGGGCGCAGCGCGCGGCCGATGTTCGCGAACGCGGCGACCGGGTCGGCGAAGAACATCACCCCGTACCGGCTGACCGCCGCGTCGAACGCGCCGGGCGGGAACGCGTGGACCTGGGCGTCGGCCCGCTCGAACGTCACGTTGTCCAGCCCCTCCTGCCGCGCGCTCGCCCGCGCCCGGTCGAGCATCGGGCCCGACAGATCGACGCCGAGCACCCGCCCCCGCGCCGCCCGCCGCGCCGCGAGCCGGCTGGTCTGGCCGGCGCCGCAGCCGATGTCGAGAACCCGGCCCTCCGGGCCGAACGCGGCGGCGTCGAGGAGGAGTTCGTTGAAGCCGGAGTTCACCGCGTCCCAACGGGCCTGGTTGTCCGCCCAGTACGCACCCTCGGGTCCGTTCCAGGCCTCTTCCTGCTCGGTGTTGACGACGTCGTTCATCGTTGCTCCCTCCGTTGCGGCATGGTCGGCACACCTATGATGGGCGTACGCCCAAACAGTATGGGCACACGCCCAAACTCACAACACCCTTTTCCTGTACGAGTGTTGGCGAGTCGTCCGACAGAGTGAGGTGGTCCTGTGGCTCCGCGAGGAGTGGCGATACCGGATGCGCGGGAGCGGCTGTTCGCCGCGGCCGAGCGCGTGCTCGAACGGGACGGACCCGGCGCCCTCACCAGCCGCGCGGTCACCGACGAGGCGGGCTGCTCGAAAGGCCTGCTGCACACGCACTTCGCCGGGCTCGACGACTTCGTCGCGGAACTGTGCCTCGACCGCTTCGCCCGCACCGCGCACCGCGCCGAGCAACTCCCGGCGCGCGCGGGCGAGGGCGACGTGGCCCGCACCCTCGGCGAGGTCGTGCTCGCCCTGCTGCGCTCCGGCGGACCGGCGATCTCCGCGTTCGCCCTGTCCCGCCCGGCCGCCGCGCTGCGGATCAGGGAGGCGCTGGAATCCGGCGCGCCCGGCTTCGACGCGATGGAGCGGGCGATCGCCGCGTACCTCGACGCCGAGCGGGACCTCGGCCGGGTCTCCGCGGGCGTCGACAGCGGTGCCGCCGCCCTCGCCGTGGTCGGCGCCGTGCACCACCTCCTGATGACGGCGGGCCCCGGCGCCCCGGACGTAGAGCGGCGCATCGAGGGGCTGGTGACCTTCCTCGTGGGCGGCCCGGCGGCGGGGTAGGG